>JBKOZS010000096.1:0-14069 GCA_046726015.1 Acidobacteriota bacterium | reverse complement strand
CGGTGGCGATCCATCGTCACGAGCCGTCCGAGGCGCTCCCGTACTTTGAGGCGTATGTTCGTCTGAAGCCTGACGACCCGCGCGGCCGTTTCGCGCTCGGGGCGGCTCGCTTCTACAGCAACGAATTCGACGCCGCTCGCGCCGACCTGGATCGGGCGGTCCATTTTCCGGAAACCGCTGCCGGTGCGCATTATTTTCTCGGCAGGATCGCGCGGCACCAGAACCAGTTCGACCGGGCGCGAGAGGAAATCACGGAGGCGCTGAAGCTCAATCCGGAATATGCGGACGCGTGGTCAGAACTGGGCTACCTTCAGACACGAAGCGGAGAGTACGAAGCCGCCGAGGAGTCGCTAATGAAGGTCCTGAGGAAAGAGCCGGAGAACTATGCCGCGACCGTGAACCTGGCGGCGTTGTACGCACGGACGAAGGACCCGCGGCGGGAAGAGCAGGCGGCGCGACTGGCGGCCTTGCAGGAAAAACGATCGACTGCCGCGCAGGAGTTCCTTCGAATCATCCAGGTGGTGCAATAGCCATGTGTGCAGGGTCCTGGATCGCGCTGCGCAGCGTGGCTCTCGCGGTGATGTTGTCGATGGCGCCGCCGGACGCGCGGCTGACCGACGCGTTCAAGGCCCTCTACTCGGGCGATCCTGATCGCGCACTGCAGCTCTCTTCGGACTATCTGAAGGTGCACACGACGGATGTCGGTGCGATGGTGCTGGCGGCACGAGCGCAGATCGCGCGCGATAACTACGATGCCGCGTACGATCTCCTGCGCAAGGCGCTCACAGTGGACGGCCGCAATCCCGATGTCTTGTATTTCCTTGGAATCGTGTCCGGCGAACTCGCGACCCGGGCGTTCGATCGCCTGGGGAAGATGGCGCCGGATAGCGCGCGCGTCCATCAGCTGCTCGCACAGTCGTTGAGGCTGCAGGACAAGCCAGTTGAAGCTGCCGCCGAGTACGAGCTTGCATTGAAGGCCAACCCAGATCTTCTCGAGGTGCTGCTGGAGTTTGCCGAGCTGCGCCGCGAGGAGTCGAATTGTGATGACGCGAAGGCGCTTTACGAGCGTGCCGAGCGCGTGAGATCGACGTACGACGGCGCGTTCGGCCTAGGCGTCTGTCTCGCCAGGCAGTTCGACCATGCCCAGGCGGTGGAGCAGTTCCGTCGCGCGTTGAAGCTCGACCCTCAATCCGCCTCCGCCTGCTTCGAGCTTGGCAGCTCGCTCCTGCGGCTCGAGGATGCGGCCGCCGCTGTGAAGGCGCTCGAAGAAGCCGTGCGACTCGAGCCGCGCATGCGGCAGGCCTACTACGTGCTCGGCCGTGCGTACCAGGCGATGGGGCAGGACGCGCGCGCGCAGCAGGCCTTTGCCCGCGCGGACGCAATTGCGCGGACGGAACGAGAAACGGACATAAAGGCGCTTGGACCCCGTCCCGTGCCGCGGCGTCCTGCACCGCCGAAAATCCCGCAATGATCCTTCGCGCCCTGTTTGCCTGCCTGGTCACGTGCACTGCACTCTCAGTCGCACAGGAGGCGCCGACCAGGCGTCTGCCGCCTGCCTCGCCACATGCAACGCCGGGCGTGACGTACCGCGACGTGACAAGCGCCGCCGGCCTCTCGAATTTCAAGCACGTCTCCGGGACGGCTGAGAAGAACTACATCATCGAAGCCACGGGCTCCGGCGTTGCGCTGTGGGATTTTGATGACGACGGGTTCGTGGATATTTATCTCGTCGATGGGTCAACTCTCGATCGCCTGGAACGCGGCACGCCCGCGCCGTCGGCGGCGCTGTTCAGAAACAACGGAAACGGCACGTTTACCGACGTCACCGGTGAACGCGGCGTGGCGAACGGGCGATGGGGGCAGGGTGTGTGTGTCGGGGACTTCGACAACGACGGGTTCGAGGACCTCTACGTCACGAATTTCGGGAAGAACCGGTTGTATCGCAACGAAGCGGGCCGTCGATTTACGGACGTGGCCGAAGCTGCGCACGTGGCGACGGACGGTTGGTCGACGGGGTGCGCCTTCGGTGACTACGACGGCGATGGATGGCTGGACCTGTTCGTTGCCGGCTACGTGAGCCTCGATATCCATCACTTGCCGCCCCCTGCCAATCCCGAGGCGACGTCACCAGTGAATTCGAAATCATCCGACACGGAGCGTTCATCGTCGCAACCCGGCTCCAATCTTGGCGCGTCCTATTCACCCGGCGCATCACGCTGCACGTATCGCAGCGAACGCGTGATGTGCGGTCCTCGAGGACTCAAGGGGGCGCCGGATCATCTGTATCGGAACAATCGCGACGGCACGTTCACCGAGGTGAGCGCTGAAGCAGGTGTCGCCGATCGGAACGCCCTGTACGGGTTCGGCGTGGCGTGGTTCGTCATGGACGACGACGGGCGGCTCGATCTGTTCGTGGCTAACGACTCCGGTCCGAACTACCTGTATCGCAATACCGGATCCGGGCGCTTCGAGGACGTGAGTTATCCGTCAGGCGCTGCGCTCGATGCGCAGGGACGGGAACAGGCGCACATGGGCGTCGCGGTGGGGGACTACAACAACGACGGGCGCGACGATCTCCACATCACCAATTTCGCCAACGACTTCAACGTGCTCTATAGAAACGATGGGCGCAGCTTCACGGATGTGACGACGCCGGTCGGCCTCACGCTGCCGACGATGCCGTTTCTTGGCTGGGGTACCGATTTTCTCGACTACGACAACGACGGCTGGCTCGACCTGCTGGTGGTGAACGGTCACGTCTATCCCGCGGCGGACCGCCTCGCGTGGAACACGTCGTACGCGCAGCGCGCGCTCCTGTTTCGCAATCTCGCCGGAAAACGCTTCGAGGATCTCGGAGCGGCGGCCGGGGAAGTCCTGGCGGTTCCGCGTGCCTCGCGGGGATCGGCCGTCGGCGATATCGACAACGACGGCGCGATTGACATCGTGATCAACAACCTCGACGACCGGCCGACGCTCGCGCGCAACGACGGAGGTGCGAAGGCGGGCCACTGGCTGACGCTCGAGTTGAAGGGAGATCCCTCGCGCAAGTGTCCAAGGGACGCGATTGGATCAGTCGTATTCCTCACGGCCGGCGGCGTCCGTCGTCGAGCCGAAGTCGCCAGCGGCCGGGGCCAGATGTCGCAGTCGGACCTGCGTGTGCATTTCGGCCTTGGTGCTGCAACTGACGTGTCCGGCCTCGAGGTCCGGTGGGCGAACGGTCCCACGGTCACGTATAAAGTGGAGCGAATCGATACGATCCTGACGATCGACCAGGCCAGCGGCGTGATCACCAAAGCGTCTACGCGGTAGAGGTTTCGGGCCGTGCGGCACGCGCGCTCATCGCTGATCGGGCATCTTGCCTCCATTGCCCATCGTGCCTCGCCCATCGCGCCTCGCTCCTGCTAGCATAGCGGCGTGGCGCGACGCGACGAGAACGACGAAATCGATCACCTGATCGCCGAGTTGCACGCGTCGAACGCCCCGGCAAGTCCCGCGACGGGCGACACCGGGCGCATCGAGCGATGGCTGCGAATGCTCGTCGACGCCGGCGGCAGCGACCTGCTGCTCGTGCCCGGGGCGCCACCGACGCTGCGCATCGATACTCGCCTCCGTCCTCTCGCGGACGGGCCGCTCGATGGTGTGGACGTCGAGGAGGCCGTGCTTCCGGCGTTGCCGCCGCATGCGCGGCGGATGTACCGGCAGTCGCTGATCGCGGACGGATCGTTTCGCGTCCAGGGTCTCGGCCGGTTTCGCATCAACCTGCATCGTGAACGGGGCCATGCCGCGGCCGCCATTCGCGCGCTGCCGACCAGGGTGCCGCTCCTGTCGACGTTAGGTCTCCCGGCGAGCGTCGCGCTGCTCGCGGAACTGCCGCGCGGGCTGGTGTTGGTTGGCGGGCCAACCGGTTCCGGAAAAACCACCACGCTAGCCGCGCTGGTGCACGAGATCAACCGTCGCGAGAACCGGCACGTCGTCACCATCGAGGATCCAATCGAGTACGAACACGGGCACCAGCTGTCGGTCGTCGAACAGGTGGAGATTGGCGTCGATGCGCCGGACTTTCCAACCGCGCTTCGCGCCGCGCTGCGCCAGGCGCCCGACGTGCTGGTCGTTGGCGAGATGCGCGATCCGGAAACCATGCGCATCGCGCTTGCGGCCGCCGAAACCGGCCATCTCGTGCTGTCGACGGTTCACACGACCGACGCGGCGTCCACGGTCGCGCGCATCGGCGATTCGTTTCCAACCGAGCGCCAGAACACGATCCGGCAGGAGCTCTCGATGGCGCTCGCCGCCGTGATGACGCAAACCCTCGTTCCCCGGATTGGCGGTGGACTTGCTGCCGCGGTCGAACTGTTGATGGTTGGGTACGGCGCGCGGCAACACGTCCGTCGAAATGCGCTTCAGCACCTGCACCAGGAGATCACGATCACGCGCAAGCACGGCTCCATTACGCTTGAAGAATCGCTCGCGCACCTCGTGAAGAGCGGCGCCATCGAGCGCCAGGATGCCCTCACACGGGCGGCGCACGTCGAAGAGATGGAGCAGTTGCTGCTTTAAGTTCCGTGTGCATCCGTGTGCATCCGTGTGAATCCGTGGTTTAAGCTCAACCTGCCACAAAGCCGCAAAACGCGCCTCAACGTGCGTGTCACGGCACGGAAGATGCTTGATTTCTGCCTCCGATAACGGTGTGTGTCTCACCTTTCGGCAGGAGGAAACTCATGCGCATGTTTCGGGCAATCCTAGTGACCACGCTCGCACTCTTGTTGTCTGCGCCGCAGGCGTGGGCGCAACAGACCCATGTGATCAACAAGACGGCGCTCGACCAGGCAGTCCAGCAGCGTGTCAGCCAGGATCAGGCGGATCGGGACGCGATCCGCGCCTTCCTGCATCGTTCCGAAGTCAGAGACGTAGCGACCAAAGCCGGTCTCTCGGTACGGAAAGCCGAGGCCGCGGTGTCGACGCTGCAAGGGGACGACCTGCGGCAGGTTGCCGCGCAGGCGCGCAGCGTCGATCAGCAGCTCGCTGGCGGCGCCACGACGATCGTCATCACCACGACGACGATCATCATCATCCTTCTCATCGTTCTGATCATCGTCTTGATCGCGGATTGACGCGATACGCCTTTCGCGGTGGCGCGGTGGCGCTGGTATTGATGCTGTTCAGCGCCGCCGCGGCGCCATCGGCGTCAGGTCAACCAGCACCTCCCTCCAGGCCTCTTCTCGACGTTCCTTATCTTCCGCAGACGGAAGCGCTCTGCGGCGGTGCCGCCACTGCAATGGTGATGCGGTACTGGGGTGAGCGCGACATTTACCCGGACACGTTCGCGCCGTATGTTGAACGTTCCGCGAACGGAATTCGTACGGTGTCGCTCGTCTCCGCACTTCAACAGCGGGGTTGGACCGCGATTGCAGGTCGCGGTGATGCACCTCGAGCACGAGAGCATCTCGGCCGCGGCCGGCCCGTCATTGCGCTCATCGAGGACAGGCCCGGAACCTTTCACTACGTGGTCATTGTTGGGTGGGGACGTGGGAAAGTGGTCGTGCACGACCCGGCGCGCGCACCGTTCCGCGTGCTGGATGACGCGGCGTTCGATCGCGCATGGCAGCAATCGGAACGCTGGATGCTCGTGCCGTTGCCGCCAGCATCGATGAATGCCACGGCGACCGACGCTCCCTCGCCGACAACGGATGTCCACACCGGCCCATGTGCTGGTCTCATCGATGAAGGAATCCGGCTTTCAAAGAGTGGCGATCGCCACGGCGCGCGTCACCCGCTGGAGATCGCCGCGGAAAGTTGCCCGAAATCCGCAGCGGCATGGCGCGAACTGGCGGGTCTCGACGCGCTCGATGGCAAGTGGGCCGATGCTGATGCACACGCCCAACGTGCGCTCGTCGAGGATCCCCACGACGAGCTCGCGTGGCGCATCGTCGCGACGTCACGGTATGTCCGCCACGACGATCTCGGAGCGCTGGCTGCATGGAATGCGGTAGGGGAGCCCACGGTTGATCTCGTCGACGTCAAAGGCCTGGAGCGCACCCGGTACGGGGTGATCGCGGACGCGATCGATGCGCCGCCCCGCACGTTGTTGACGCCGGAACGGGTTCGTCGCGGCGAAAAGCGTGTGCGCGAGATCCCCGCGCTGGCCGTCGCGCGCGTTGGTTTCCATCCGCTCGAGAACGGCCGTGCGCAAGTGGATGCCGCGGTGGTCGAGCGAGCCGCGGCGCCGCTGCAACCAACGGCATGGATCGGTCTCGGACTCGGGGCCGCGATCGACCGGGAAGTGTCCACCTCACTCGCGAGCCTGACGGGCGGCGGGGAGTTGATCTCCGGCTCATGGCGCTGGTGGCAGCATCGGCCGCGCATCGCGTTTTCGGTTGCGGCGCCAGCGCCTCGGGCGCTGGGTGGAGGCGTGTGGCGCGTCGAGGCACTGCGAGAGACGGAGACGTTCGGCTCGTCGGCGACCGCCGAAACGCGATCGCGCGCGGGGCTGACGTTGATCAACTGGCTGACATCCAGGGTTCGCGTTGAAGGTGCCGCCGGGATCGAACGATTCCGTCACCTGCCAGGGAAGGCGGCCGCCCTCGGCGCCGCCGTCGAATACTGGCCCGTCCACGACCGGCTCGCTCTCGAGGCACGGGGAGGAGCGTGGCTGGGGAGTGGCGATCTCGATCGCTTCGCGACGACCAGTTTCTCGACCGAATGGCGGTCGTCGGCAACGAACGCCGGATCAGTTGTACTCGCGCGCGCCGGCGTGCAGGCTGCATCCGGAACCGCCCCAATGCTGCTGTGGCCCGGCGCGGACACGGGTCACGCGCGTGATGTGCTGCTCCGCGCGCACCCACTGCTGGACGATGGCGTCATCCGCGACGGCGTGTTCGGACGTCAGTTGCTGTTCGCAGGAGGTGAGTGGCGGCGGTGGATGCGGCCGTCACGATCCGTCGTCCGCATTGCCCCGGCGGCGTTCGTCGACATCGCGCGGGCGACGCGAGGTCTCGAATCCAGCGATAAACGGACGCACGTCGACGCCGGCGCTGGTGTGCGAATCGCTGTTCCTGGTCTCGGCGTGATTCGGCTGGACGTCGCGCACGGCCTGCACGACGGGGCGACGGCATTCTCCGTCGGCTTCGATCGCCGCGAGATTCTCAAATAGGCCGGCCGACGCGCTCTTGAAGTCTCTCGCGATACCCGCGGCTGAGCGTCAGCCGCGTCCCGTTCTTGAGGAACACCACGTACTCGCCATTGAACCACGGCTGCAGTTCGCGAATGCGCTCGATATTGACGATGTGGGAACGGTGAATGCGGAAGAACATGTCCGCATCGAGGCGTGCCTCGACAGCGTTCATCGTTTCGCGGAACAGGTGCGTCTCGTTGCCGACGTGCAGCTTGACGTAGTTTCCGGCCGCCTCGATCCAGTCAATCTCGTCCGCGCGTACGAAGAACACCCTGCCGCCGGCCTTGACCACGAATCGATCGGTCTTGCCGTGTGCTTTCAGGTCGCCGACGATGGCCAGCAGGCGGCGTTCGAGATCGCCTGACGACCGTCCATCGAGCTGGTGTCGTGCACGCCCCAGCGCGTGGCGGAAACGCTCGCGATCGAAGGGCTTCAACAAATAGTCGAGCGCATGGACCTCGAAGGCGCGGAGCGCGTAGCGATCGTACGCGGTGACGAAGATGACCATGGGCATCTTGTCGGCGCCGACCGCGCTGATGACGTCGAAGCCGGTCGCGCCCGGCATCTGCACGTCCAGGAACACCAGGTCGGGTGAAAGGGATGCGATGGCTTCCGCGGCGCTGCCCGCGTCGCCAGCCTCGCCGACGACGTCGATGCCTGGTTCATCCTGCAGCAGCATCCGCAGCCGCTCGCGTGCGAGCGGTTCGTCGTCGACGATGAGGACGCGGGCGGGTGTCGTCGGCATGTTCATGAGGCAGCGCGGAACGGGGCGCCGGCGTTCGCAGCGGCGGCGCGATGGAACGGGATTTCGACGCGCACGGCAAGTCCGCCATGCAGTTCAGTGAACTCCAGGCGGTGACGCCCTGGGTACAGCACTTCGAGTCGCGCGCGGGTGTTCGACAGGCCGACGCCAGTCCGAAGCTTCTTCAGCGTGGCGCCGTGAAGACCGCCACCGTTGTCACGCACCTGCATCCACAGTCGTTCGCCGTCGCGGCCGGCTGAAATCTGGACGTGCCCCTTGTCGACGCTGTGCGCGATGCCGTGCTTCATCGCGTTCTCGACCAGCGGTTGCAGGATCATGCGTGGCACGTCGGCGTCGAACACGTCCGGATCCACTTCAACCCGGACGGTGAGGCGATCCTGGAACCGTGTCTGTTCGATGTCGAGGTACTTCTGGAGGAACTCGATCTCCTCCTTCAGGGAGACGGTTGCCTCGCCGCTCCGGTCGAATGTGATGCGCAGCAGGTCGCTCAGACGGCTGATCATCCGATCCGCCGACTCCGGATCGCGGTGCACGAGCGTTGAGATCGCGTGCAGTGTGTTGAACAGGAAGTGCGGGTGGAGCTCCGCTTCCAGGGTCTTGAGCCGCGCCTCGATCAAGCGTGTCTCGAGTTGCGCTTCCTTCAGCTTCCGTTCCTGAGACTCGTGGTAATACGCAAGCGCGTGGCTGGCGCCGACGATGGCCGAGTACACCATCAGGCACCAGTCGAGATCGTAGAGGAACTGCCTCTGCGACCAGACCCACCAGCTGACGGACGGATTCTTGATGTCGCCGGACCAGAGCACCAGTTTGACGACGGTCATGCCCGCGAAGCGCGCAAACGCGAACGTCAGCGCGGCCGTCGCATGAACGGCGATGTTGCGCAAGAGATTGCCGGCATCCAGCGGGAAACGGCGTGCCACCCAGACGACAGACGGCAGCAGCAACGCCGGTACGAACCAGTACGCGAGGTTCAGTACCAAGAGCTTGCCGGCCTCGATGGGCATACCCGGCTTGGCCGTGACGACCGTGAGCCTGTATGCCTGAAGGGTGGAAAAAAGACTGAGGACCGTGGCGACGCCCAGCACCCACCGGGTGGGGGGCGTCCACGCTTTGCGCATGCGAGCACTATCGGACGGCCGTACCGGGGTCGTCAAGTGCGCACTCGTTCGTCCCTGGTGGATGTCACTCGTCACAGGCCCGGGCCGTTTCACCCCTGGTCGATTCCCAGCACGATCAATGTGGCGTCGTCGTGCATCCGTCCGGCGGTAAACGAGGCCACGGCGTCGGCGAGGCGAGCCTGGAGCGCCGGCGCGCTGCAGGCGCGGTTCTGGATGGCCGCATCCAGCAGGCGCTGTTCGCCGAATTCCTCGCCGTCCGCGTCGCGAGCTTCCGTCAAACCGTCGGTGAACAGCACCAGCCGATCGCCGGGGCCAAGCGCGGCGTGTGCTTGTTCGTAGTCAGCATCCGGGAGAACGCCGAGGACGGGGCCGCCGACGTCGAGGCGCACGACCGTGCTGTCGGCGCGCACGAGCATCGGGAAGTAATGCCCCGCATTGGTATAAACGAGCGTCCCCGCCGCAGGATCGACGAGGCAATAGAAGAAGCTGATGAAGCGGCCTTCCGCAATGTTGCCGCACAGGATTCGATTCACCTGGTGGCACAGGTCGCGAGGTTCGACCGCGTCGGAGGCAAAGGCGCGCACGGCGGCCTGGAGGTTCGACATCAGCAGCGCGGCGGGAATGCCCTTGCCGACCACGTCGGCGATCGAAAGCGCGAGCCGCGTGTCGCCGAAACGCAGCGCATCGAAGCAGTCTCCGCCGACACCGGACGCGGGCTGCCAGGATGCGGCGAGCTCGCATCCGTCGATCTGCGGGACTTGCTGCGGGAGGAGTCGCTGCTGAATCTTGAGCGCTTCAGCGAGCTCACGCTGCTCGGACTCTTCACGGCGTCGACGCGCGCGTCCTTCCTCGATCTCGGTCCGCAACGTTGCGAGCAGCTGCATGTTGTCCCACGGCTTCTGCACGAAATCGCGGACGCCGTGGCGCATCGCTTCGACGGCAATATCAACGCTGCCCCAGCCGGTCATGACGACAACCGGGAGCAGCCGGTCGAGCGCCTGCACACGCGACAACAGGTCGATGCCTTCACGTCCTGACGTCGTATCGCCGGTGTAGTTCAGATCCATCAGCAGCAGATCGAACGCGCTGGACTCGAGCGCGGCAATCGCGGCATCCGGTGACGTGACGGCATCGGTCTCGATCCCCTGCCCCTTGAGGAGCAGCTTCAGCGCGTCGATCAGATCTGGCTGATCGTCGGCAATGAGAATCCGGGGCGGCGCGGCGCAGGTGGAAGACATGACCGGGTCCGCCTTGTCCAATCTGTGTGCCACGAAGGTTTTGACGCTATCGGGCGAAGAAACGTGCCTTTTCCCCTCGAGAAATGTGCGCTTGGGCCTTTGCGACTGTTCGCTTCCGGACAATGGGATCCCGGAAGTGGAGATCAGGGCCGGTTTCATTGATGAAACACATCGAAATCCGCTCCAGTCCGCGGCGGCCGGATGGCGCGCGGTTTGCCCCCGCATGGTCCCATGATGCTGCGCACGATCGACGTCTTCCTCCAGGACCTCCGGTTCGCGTGGCGCGGCTTCATGCGCACGCCGGGGTTTCTTGCCGTTGCGATCGCTACGCTCGCCCTGGGGATTGGTGCAAACAGCGCCATCTTCACGCTGGTGAATGCCGTGATCCTGAGGCCGTTGCCGTATGCGGAGCCGGAACGGCTGGTGCGCGTGACGGGAGATTTCGCGACGATCAACGTGCCGGACATCGGCATGTCTCCACCGGAGCTCTTCGATTATCGCGATCGCGCGCAGCTGTTCGACGGCATTGCCGGTGTGTATCCCATCAACGCGAACCTCACCGAGATCGACGAGCCCGAGCGCGTTGAAGTGCTGCTCGTCAGTCCTTCGTACTTCGACGTGCTCGGAACGAAGCCGCAGCTCGGTCGTGTCTTTGGTCCCGAAGACAATGCACCCGGCATCACGGAAGTCATCGTCATCAGCGATGCCCTGTGGCGACGGCGATTCGGCGGCTCGCCGGATGCGATCGGCCGCAAGCTTCGCATCGACAACGACTGGTACACGGTCGTCGGCGTCGCGCCGAAAGGATTCAAGCACCCGGGACGTTCGCTGCTGACCGACGTCGAGGTCTGGGCACCTACGAACTACAGCGCGGCGCCGTTTCCAAAGCCGCAGCGTGGCGCGTATATCATGACGGGCGCAATCGCGCGTCTGAAGCCGGGCCTGACCATCGTGGACGCGCAGCAGCGGCTGGCGGCGTTTGGCGCGCAGTTGCGCGCCGAATTCCCTCACGACTATCCGGCGCGATCCGGATGGACGCCGTCGCTGATCCCGCTGCAGGACGATCTCGTCGGACGCGTCAAGCCTGCGTTGCTGATGTTGTTCGGCGCCGTCGGATTCGTGCTGCTGATCGCGTGCGCCAACATTGCCAACCTGCTGCTGGCGCGCGCATCCGGTCGTCAGCGCGAGCTTGCGCTGCGGCGCGCACTCGGATCATCGCGCGGCCGGCTGTGGTCGTTGCTCATGACCGAGAGCCTGCTGCTCGCGTGCTTCGGCGGCGCGGCCGGCGCGTGCCTGATGGTGTGGCTCGTTGACGCGCTCGTCGCGCTGGTGCCCGCAGGGTTGCCGCGTGCGAGCGAGATCGTTGTCGACGCGCGCGTCGTGTTCTTCACGGCCACGATAGCGCTGGCGACGGCAATCGTGTTCGGCGTGCTTCCGGCGATGCAGTCATCCCGCGCCGACGTGCACGACGCATTGAAAGAGGGGAGTCGCGGGAGCGTCGGCGGACGCCGGTTCCTGCGCTCGACGCTCATTGTTGGCGAGTTCGCGCTTGCGCTGGTGCTGCTCGTCGGCGCCGGCTTGCTGCTTCGTAGCTTCTGGCGTCTGCAGCAGATCGAAATTGGCTTCGAGCCGGATCGCGTCCTTACCGCGCGCCTGTGGCTTCCGCAGCCCAACGATCCGGCAACCGGTCCGTATGCGACTCACGAGAAGCGCCTCGCGTTGTACGAGGAAGTGATGCGCCGCGCGCGGACGTTGCCAGGCGTGTCGGCCGTGGGCGCCGCGATCACGTTACCGTTCGATGGCAGCCGCACATCGACGATCACGGTCGAAGGCCGGGAGTCGGAGGCGACGTCGCGGGTGCCCGCCGTTCAAACGACCAACGCGTCGACCGATTACTTCAGCGTCATGGGCATACGAGTGCTGCGCGGACGCCCGTTCAGCGACCACGACGACAAGAACGGGGCGCCTGTTGTGGTGATCAGCGCGTCGATGGCGCGCCGCTACTGGCCGACCGAGGATCCCATCGGGCGCCGGATCCATTTCGGCGGCGCGCAGTCGACGAGCCCGTGGATGACTGTGGTTGGTGTCGTTGACGATGTCAGAGGGGAGCGGATTGAGGATCTTCCGCGTCCGATGTTCTATCGGCCGCTCCGTCAGGCCTCGAGCCTGTCGCTGGTACTCGTGCTGAAGACGAACGCGGATTCGCGTCAACTTGGCCCGGCACTCGCGCGCGAGGTGCGTGCTGCCGATCCCGATCAGCCGACCTTCGGAGTGAAGACGATGGACGCGATCGTCGCGGCCGCGACCGCGCCGCGGAGATTCGCGACACAACTGCTTGGCGCGTTCGCGGCGCTGGCGCTGTTGCTGGCGGCGATCGGCATTTACGGTGTGATGGCGTTCGTGGTGGGGCAGCGCACGCGCGAGATTGGGATCCGGATCGCGCTGGGCGCGCAGCCGCGCGCGGTCGTCCGGATCATTCTTGCGCAGGCGCTCGCGCTGGCGGCGCTCGGCGTGGTGCTTGGAGGCGTCGGCGCGATGTTTCTCAGCCGGCTGCTGTCCGGCATGCTATTCGAGGTGCGGGCCACCGATCCGCTGACTTACGCGGGAATTGCCCTGCTTTTGGCAGTCACGGCGGGGGTGGCGGCGTGGCGGCCTGCCCGTCGCGCAGCGCGGGTCGACCCGATGGTTGCGCTCCGGGCGGAGTGACACGTGAAATTTTGCTGGACAGCGCGCAACTTTGTGCTATTTTGTCCCCCCCTTCATATGGCTGGGCCCCACGGCACCGAACCCACAATCGATCAGACACGGTCAACCACACTCAAGCTATGCCCTTGGTGTGGCGGTGCGCTGAGGTTTGACGCGCAGTACCCGCTTCATCAGCTAATCCCCGGCTGGACACCTCCGCGCTGGGATCAATTGGTGCCGGAGGTCCTTCGAACCCGCGCCGCCTGGGCCTGCCAGACGCCGCACTGCCGTTTCCGCGAGCCCGCGTAACGCGGTTTGGGCCCCCTCGACCCGCGGTCTTGTCCGCCGTAACGCGAAGCGCGACGCGGGAAGCTGGCACCCGACGACCTTGCTCTGGAGCCTCGTGATTTGGGGTCAGACCCCAGTCGGACCCTAGCTCGACAGCTAATGTGTCGATGCTTCCCGCCGATACACAGGCTGCATGATCTGGTTCTTTCAGAGACAACAGTCCAGACTGCACTACGAGGTCCGGCGCCAGACTGATGGGCATGATTTCGAGCTGGTGATTACGCACCCTGACGGACGCCTGGACGTGGAGCAGTTTGCGGACCCGGGATCGCTCTCCGCCCGGATGCAGCAACTCCAGCGCACGTTGCAGGCCGAAGGGTGGCGGCCACCCCCCCAGCGCGTTACTGTCGGCCGCGCGAGCGCGTAGCGGTGGCCTTCCTCACGCGGATTTCCCCGCCGAACGACTCCAGGGTGACGTCCGCGCTGCCCTTGCCCAGCGTCAGCATGACGCGCTTGCCGCGCTGTATTTCTTCCTGCTTCCCCTGCAGCGGCAGGTCGGTGGAGAAGTCGCCGTTGTAAGTCCGCACGCTGAAGGTCGCGTTCGCGTTCTCGGGGACGCCGAGCAGCAGGTCGCCGTTGTGCGAGGTGAGCATGTAATGGCCGCCGTCGGGCAGCGTGCCTTCGTAGGTGATGTCGCCGTTCACCGTCGAGGCTTCGACGCTCTTCGAGTCCATTCGCGTCATCGAGATCGCGCCGTTGACGCTGTCCGCGGTGATCTCGCCGCTGGTATCTGAGATCTTGATCCC
>JBKOZS010000095.1:0-13600 GCA_046726015.1 Acidobacteriota bacterium | reverse complement strand
AACCCAGCCCGGCCCAGAATCACCAATACGCTCGCGACGGACCCTCACCCCAACGACATTGCGGTCACTGCTGACGGCCGTCTCTTTGTCTCCTGCGGCCACACGAACAATGTGATCTCGTTCGATCTCAAAACCGGCGAACGCCTGGAAGTCATCAGCACGGCGCTTGGGCCGAACGCGCCTGCTGGCAGCACGCCGAATTCGCTCGCCCTGGCACCTGATGAAGAAGTGCTCTACGTCGCGAACGCCGACAACAACTCGGTCGGGGTGATCGATATCGAAGAACGCGGCAGGAGCAGGCCGCTCGGCTTCCTGCCCACCGGCTGGTACCCGACGTTCGTGACCACGTCGGCGGATGGCAGGCGCGTGATTGTCGCGAGTGGGAAAGGTAACGGAACCGGACCTAATCGAGTCAAGCGGCCCATCGACCCCGTCGCGCCCTCGGTCAGCTTCCAGCACCACGGCAACCAGCTCAATGGCCTCGTCTCGTTCATCGATGTGCCAGACGCGAAGAAGCTCGCCGAGCTGACGAAGCAGGTGTATGAGAACGCGCTCTATCGGGATGCCTTGCTCGAGACGTCAGGCGCAGGCGGCGAAACGGTGATCCCTACGAAGGTTGGCGTGCCGTCGCGCATCAAGCACGTGCTGTTCATCATGAAAGAGAACCGCACGTACGATCAGGTGTTTGGCGACCTGCCGCAGGGAAACGGGGATCCGAGCCTGACCCTGTTCGGACGCGATGTGACGCCGAATCAACATGCCCTCGCCGAGCAGTTCGTCCTGCTCGACAACCTGTATTGCAGCGGCGAGGTCTCTCAGGACGGCCAGCCGTGGACGACTTCCGCCTACGTCAACGAGTTCACACAGCGCGCGTGGACGCTCAGCTACTCCCGTCACGGCAGCCTGCAGACGCGCGGCGGTATTGCCGAACAGTCCACGCCTTACATCTGGGAACTCGCCCGTCAGAAGGGGTTGACGGTCAAGACCTTCGGAATGGGTGACCGGCGCGGCATTGCCGAAGTTCGCAGCGCCAGGTTCGATCAACCCCCGACCGAGCCTCAATTGGTCCGCGCCCGCGACTACCAGCGCGCCGAGTGGTTCGTCGAAGAGTTTCGGGAGATGGACCGGGACGGCACCGTCCCCAACTTCATGTTCATGTCGCTCGGTGAAAATCACACGAGCGGTACCGCGCCAGGCGCGTATACGCCGAAGGCGCAAGTCGCCTCGAACGACGTCGCGGTTGGAAAGATCGTAGAAGCCATCACGAAGAGCAGGGTCTGGGGCTCGTTTGCCATTTTCATCATCGAGGATGACGCGCAGAACGGGCCCGACCATGTCGACTCTCATCGCACGGCGGGACTCGTGATCAGTCCTTACATCCGGCGCACGGTGGTCGACAGCAGCATGTACTCAACGCTCAGCATGCTGCGCACCGTCGAGCTCCTGCTCGGTCTGCCGCCGATGACGCAGCACGACGCGGCAGCGCCGCCGATGGTCCACAGCTTCATGGCCAAGCCAGACCTCACCGGTTTCACTGCCGTACCGGCAAGAACCGACCTGATGACAAGGAATCCTCCACATGGCTACGGAGCTATGGTCTCCGCGCGCATGGACTTCAACGAGTACGACCGGATCGACGAAGACGTCCTGAACCGCGTGTTGTGGCACAGCATCAAGGGCGTGCACGTTCCCTATCCGGCGCCGGTCCGCCGCGCCCTTCCCACGCCCTTCGGTCTGTTCCGCTTTCCGCAGGAGGCGGACTGAGCGTGTGTGGCCCGAGAATCCTGGCGGTGAGAAGCGTCAGATCGTCCGCCTGCGGTCCGCCCGCCAGCGCGTGACCGACGTCGGCGAGGATCGCCTCGAGCAGCGACGCTCCACCTCCGGAGCTCCGGTCGAGGGTGCTCGTGAAGCGCGCCTCCGCGCGGCCGTCATCATCCGCGAGCAGTTCCCAAATACCGTCCGTATACAGCAGAACGTGATCCCCGTCCCCGATCGGCACGACCGGCGCCGCCCACGTTGAGGTCGTCAACACCGGCGAGACGAGCGGGCCGGTGCTCCCGAGCCACATGGCGTCGCGTCCGCTTCCCCACAGCAAGATCGGCGGATGACCGGCATTGACATACTGCAACTGACCTTCGTCGGGAGATATCAGCGCCGCGATCAGCGTGACGAATCGATCGGGACTGAACGCTGCAAGCCCAGACGAGACGCGGTGGACGACGGCGAGCGGGTCGAATCCGTCGACATGCGAAGCGTGGAATGCGCTCTTGACGATCCCTGTGAGCATTGCCGCCGACACGCCGTGTCCTGACACGTCCGCCATCAGCAGTGCCGTGCGCCCCGCAGGCGCGGCGGCATAGTCATACAGGTCGCCGCCGAGCGACGAGCAGGGCGTATACCGACAGCAGATCGCGACGCGGTTCACAGTTGCCTCGCGTTCGGGCAGAAGACTCTGCTGGAATGCCCGCGCTTCCGCGATCTCGGTCTCGAGCCGCTTCAGATTCAGACGATGCTCCTCGCGTCGCCAGCGCAACTCGACGCATCGTTCGACGAGCGTTCTCAGGACCTCGCGGTCGAACGGCTTCTGAATGAAGTAGAACGCGGGACTGCGGATCGCGCGGACCAGTTTGTCATCGAGATCCTCGACGCTGCCCGTCATGAGGATCACGTCGAGGCCGGGAAAGCGGGCTTTCAACTGGGCCATCAACTCGAAGCCGTCCAGATCGGGCATCCGGATGTCGACAATGGCCAGGTCGGGATGAAACTGGCTGGCGACCGATAGCGCATCGCGGGACAAGCGGGTTCCGACGACGTGATGGTCCTGGCTTAGCACACGCTCCACTGCGCGCAGCATCCCCGGTTCGTCGTCCACGACGAGGATGCGCGCGGCCCTCATGCCAGCTGCGGTTGCGGCGTGGATACCGCTTGTGGAACGAGCACCCGAACGTCGGTGCCGCTGCCGGCCTCGCTGTGGATGGTGAGCGTGCCATCCACTTCCCAGAGGACCGAGCGGCAGATGGCCAGGCCCAGGCCATTCCCGTGGGGCTTCGTCGTGAAGAACGGCTCGAGGACCCGCGGCAGGTCTTCGGCGGCGATCCCGCAACCCGTGTCAGCAATCGAGATCTCGACCGCGCCATCGGTGGCACGCGCCGTCACCAGAATTCGACCGCCGTGTGGCGTCGCCTCGCGGGCGTTGGTGAGCAAATTGAGAAAGACCTGTTCGAGATCGCTCTGGCTGCAGGCCACGTCCGGCACGTCATCGGGAATATTGACGTGGAGTTCGATGGCGCTCCGGCTCATCCCGTACTTCAGGATGGCCGACGCGGTGTCGATCGCACGGCGCACCTGTCCATAACCGCCGCGTCGGGCCGCATTCCGCGAGAACGTCAGCATTCCTCCGAAGATCCGCCGGCAGACCTGGAGCGACTTCTGCACGTGCTCGAGATCCTCGGCCATGACCGCTGGCGCAAGCCCCCCTCGGCGCAGATCGGCCTGGAGCTGCTGGAGCAGCGGCAACATCGACCCGAGCGCGTTGTTCACGTCGTGTGACACGCTGCGGGCGAGATCGGCCATGGCATGTTTTCGTTCCGCCGTGACAACGCGCGCGCGGAGCGACTCGGTGCGATGAAGGTTCTGAATCGCGATGGCGGCCTGCGATCGAAAATGCTCGACCAGCTCGGCATCGAACGGTTTGAGCTGCTCGGGGTAGCGCGCCGCGATCTTCAGGACGCCCACGAGGCTGTCCCGTGTCACCAATGGCGCGCACAACATCGAACCTTCGCGAACGTTCTCCCCTTCGACGGCATCAACGGTGTTGTAATCGAGCAATGCTGCAAGCCCGCCGGCGGGCCGGTCGTTCCACTCTCGCCAACTGTTGCCATGGCGATCGAAACCGTACACCTGCCCCGACTGCAGCAACGCCTCGGCTTCGTTCGTGATCGGAATCCGCAGCCCGATCCGTTCGCTCTTGGCTTTCGTCCACGCGATCTGCTCGGCGACCACCCGCAGCGACGCGTCGTCTTCTTCGCGAATGAGAAGTGCCGATGAATGATCGTAGAGCGTCAGCGATCGAATGCCGTCGAGTATCTGGTAGAACAAATCCTTGGGATGGATCTGCTCCATGATCTTCCGATCGATGCGATCGCGGACGCCAAGCAGTCGATCGCGGTCGATTCGGTGAACGGCGGCCGACAGCACGGCGGCGACGCGCGCGATCAGGCGTCGATCCTCTCGACCAAATGGGCGTCCGGGAGCAACCAGGGCGAGAGCTCCCCATGCACCGCCGCGCCGCCTGACCGATCCGATCAGCATGTCCTGCTGCACGGGCGGATGCGTATGACGGATGTAGCGGGTCAGCACCCCCAGGTCCCAGTCGGCCTGCTGTGGGAGCGTGAACAGAAGGTCGGCTTCCACGCGGCCTGCGCGCAGCGTGGCAATGCAGCCGTGACTCGCGCGAAAGAACTCGCGCGTGTCACGAAGCGCGTGCCTGAGCGCCTTGTGCGGTTCGCGGACCTCTCTGAGATGAGTCGCCAGACCGTCGATGAACTTGAGCGCCGCGAGTTCCCGGGATTCCGACACCATGGCGCTTCAGGATGGTTCTCCAACCATCCTTCGGTCAAGTGCCGGCGCGCCCCGCGGGCCGACGTGCGGTTTGGCTGGATTCGAGTCCGATCCGTCTCACGGGCGCGAGGCGACGCTGCCGGCGTCGGGCAGAGCTCGGCCCGTCCGAGCCAGGGCCGTGCGGGACAACCCGGCGCGATACGCCGAGTACACGGGCTGGAGAGCCGCCGGCCAGGTCCGTCCCTCGGCAAAGGCGCGCGCGGCCGATCTCATTGCGGTGCGGCGTGCCGGATCTTGCAGCAGTTCACCGATTCTTCGGCAGAAGTCCGCTGGATCGCCGGAGCGGCACACGTAACCGGTCTCGCCGTGTCGCATGTTCTCTCGAGGTCCTCCGGCATCGGACACGATCACAGGAAGCCCGCACGCCTGGGCCTCGAGCACGACATTGCCGGCGGTGTCGGTTTGGCTCGGAAATACGAGTGCGTCGGCGGACGCCATCGCGACCGCAACGTCCTGGTGCCGCAGCTTGCCGGTAAAGACCGCGTCGGGACACTGCTCCTTCAAGTCGCCAATCATCGGACCATCGCCGACGACGATGAAACGATGCGGGATGTGATGGCGATACAGCAGCGACACCAGAGGTGAGAGAAGGTCCAGTCCCTTCTCACGTGAAATGCGTCCGACGTACAGCAGCGCGGGACGGCGATCGCATACCCGCCATCGTTCCCTCAGCGCAAAAGATCTGCGAGCCGGTGAGAAGATCGTGGTGTCGACACCACGAGGCCAGATGGCCAGGCGGTCCGCAGACCATCCCCGCGTGACCAGGTGATCGAGGGTGTCACGCGATGGCACCAGGACGGTCTCGCATGTCCCATACAGCCAGCGCATGTACTGGTCTATCGACCGGCCCAGTCGAGGCGACCCGCTCAGGATGGCTGTGTAGTCGCCCAGGTTGGTGTGAAAACTGCCCATGAGAGGCAGGTTGTAACGAGACGCGAAGTAGCGGGCGGCCAGCCCGATTGGTCCCGGGGTCGTCAGGTGCAGCAACCGCACGCCATCGGCTTCGAGGGCGTTGCGAAACCGTCGCATGCGGGGAAGATACATGCGCATTTCGCGGTAGAAGGGAATCGGAACGCTCACCGACCTCATGGCGAGATACTGCGGCTGATCGATTTCGAGTTCCGACACCGTATAAATGCGCAGCCGGAGATCGAGCGGCGTATGTCGCAGCAGCGCGTTCAGTGTCGTCGTGACGCCGTTGGTTTTATCGAAATCGTTGTCCGTGAAGACCGCGACGCTCATGACGCGGCCTCCGGAACGTGAACGGGTGTGTCCAGCTGCACGCGGCCTCCTGCACGGTGGGCGCGTCAGCGGCCACCCGAATGGCGTCCATCCGTTCGCGAGAGTCGCCTGCTGGGCACCGGCGACAGGGGGCTCGCTGTGAAGCCGAGCCGGGGTAAGGGTAGAGTGCCAGCCTTTCGTGACAGCGCGGTTTCGAGCGCGCGACTGGTGCGTAAAATCACGCCTCTGCTGCGCGCCGTATGCCTGAGGCATCACGGCCGGCCGGAGGAGGGACAGCGAATCATCAGGGAACCGCGGGCGGCGCCGGCGATGCGGGTGCCACCATGCTGCGTCGCGCATGCCAGCGGGCGAAGGCGTTCGTCAGCACCGCCCCGAATCCCGCTGACCAGGCGAGGAACTCCAGGCCCAATCCGGCTCCGATGAGCAGAAACGACAACGGACCCGCGATCCAGCCGCCGAGTGCGATCAGTCGGCCGACGAGCAGCGGTAACAGGATCATCACGACACCCAGACACACATCCATGACGCTCGAGGATGTTGACAGGCCGAATCGCCGGCGCGCCCATTGCCCGATCGCCAGGGCAGTGCCGCTGAATCCGACGAGAGCCAGCAGGACGAGGACCAGTACAACGAACGGCAACAACAGCAGCAGCGGAATCCCGACGATGGTCAGCACCAGAATCACCGAGGTCATGATCAGCACTGGCAGTATCAACACTTCGGCAGCAATGCCGACCAGCGTGGCCTTGAGTGGATTGTCGACCAGTCGATGTGCCGAACGTTCGACCGGGCCGCGCGCCGCAACGAGGGCCACCGAGGCCAGCAGCACGAGCAGGAGCAGACGAAATGTGCTGGCCAGCAGGCGCGGTATTGCACCGAAGCCGTCGAAGAGCGAGATGACCGCGACATCACCAAGCCATGGCACCCCGTGCAGCCGCACGTCGGCATCGGCGAGCGACACCTCGGTTACGCCGCCGCGCACCTGCGCGCCTTCGGCCCGCCGCACGCGGCCGCCAATGGTCACGATGTCGCGGTGTACGATCGCCTTGGGGCCGAGGTAAACGGATCCGAGCACGGCGACCACCTGCTCGCCGACTTCGCCGTCGATGCGGACAGAACCGATGACCGCAACCACCTCGCCGGTGATCTCTTCGTCCTCGGCGACGGTCACGTCTCCGAACACGCGCACCCGATCGCCCGCCGCCCGGTTCGGCCGCCGCGATTCCGGCGGCGTTGCCGTTGGCGTCGATTCTGACGTGATCGGGCGCTCCACCTGGCGCTCCGATTCCCGGCGCTCGCCCGCGGAGAACAGTGCCCGCCGGGCCGCAGGATCGAGATAGGACAGGCGGAGAATGGCGTCAGCGTCGGCGCCGAGACGCTCCCGCAGCTCTTGTCCGGTGACCACGCTGCCGTTGATGGCAATCGTGTCCGAGACTTCGATCAGCCGCACGTCGCTCCGACGGGTCTTCGGCGTCAGCGCGACGCCATCCGATAACGGAACGATGTCGTAGTGCTGTTCCAGCTGCGCGCGCAGCGCCGTTCGCTCCTCGTCGGTGAGCCGCTGCGCGGCATGCGTGCCGGTCAGTGTGGCAGCGACAATCACTACGAACGATGCAATCCACCTTCTCATTCCAGGAACTCCCTGTCTGATCCAAGCAGGCGCCGAAGCGCGACGAGTGCCGCGATGGCAAGTCCCTGCATCGCCAGCATGGTGATGGTGACCCGAGGATCTGCAATGAATGCCGCCGAGGCGCGACCCAGGCTGCTCATCACGGACCAGAGATTGAGATCCGGTCCGGTCGCGACCCAGACGATCGCCGCGACCATGCCATTGAGCGCGGCGACGAGTGCGTTCGAGATGACCGCCATCGCGAATGGCGTGGCGAAGCCCGCGGCTATCACGCCGGCAACCGCGGCGAAGACCAGGCTCTTGCGCAGCAACCTGGCGCGGCGCGCGTCGGCCGCGGTCGCGTGCGCGATGGCGTCCATCGTTCGTTCGGTGAACCGGAGCGACACCGCCCGCTCAGGGATGATCTCTTCGGCCAGCGCCCTGAACGCCGCATCCGCATCCTCGTCCCGATCGGCTTCGTCTGCGAACCGCCACCGCGAATGGAGTCGGGCCAATCGGTCGTCCATGTCCTTCACTCAGGCTTACGCACGGCGCCGTTCGCGCGTTGCAGTCATGGGGCCGGTTGCCAGCCCGCGGCCGATAACAGGCGCGCGAGCGCCTTGCGCGCCCGGTGCACGTGACTCCGGGCCGTGACCTCCGGAATTCCGAGAACCTGGCCGATTTCCTCGAAAGAGAGCCCTTCCTCGTACCTCAGGACGATCGCCTCGCGCTGGTCGGGCCGGAGCGTGGCCATGGCGTCCTGCAGCGCCCGTCTGAGGGCGTCGCGCTCGACGGGATCCGGCGTCGAGGGCGCCGGCGGGTCCGCGGGAGGGACATCGGCGCTGGTTGCCGCGTCGAGGGACACGGTTCGGATCCGCCGGCGGCGCATCGCATCGATGCCGACGTTGTGGGCGATGCGCAGGATCCACGCCGACAGGCGTCTGGTCGCGTCGAATGCGGCGAGGTTGCGGAAGGCCTTGACGAATGTCTCCTGGGCCAGATCTTCGGCGAGCGCCGCATCGCCGGTGAGGCGGTGCAGCAGCGCAATCACGGGACGCTGATACCGGCGCACGATCTGCTCGAACGCGGCCTGAGAGCCCCCGAGCGCCTGCGCTACGAGTCGCGCCTCAGTAACACTGTCGACGTCGATCCGGATGAGCCGTCCCTCGCGATACCGTCCTATTCACCTTACGGCAGGACGGCCGATCGCGTTGCAGGCAGTACAACAGCCGGCGTTTTATCCGTCCATCGTCCGCGCTGTCAACCCGTCAGGACGGACGGCAATGAACCCATGAACTCGCGGATGGCCGCAACCTGGCTGTTCTCTGAAATGAACTCGAAGTCTGTCGGACTGATTGTCCGGCATAGCTGTCGCGACGCGCGAAGAGCGGCGTGGATGACCGGACATTCATCGATCAGTGCACGGAGTGCGGCCCAGGAGGGCGCGTCCAGCATGATGATCACCTCGAGCGCATCGCGGGCGCGCCACGGCTCGCGATCCCGGACGTGCTGTATCAGTTGCCTCCGGAGTCCATCGAGCTGTAAGTCAATGTCGCGGTCGCTGCATTGGATCCGGGCGAGAATGTCGATCAACTGTTGCGCGGCGTACATGCACACGTCGCGATGGAGGATCGTCCAGCCAATCTGAAAAGCCGTGACCAGGTCGCGGTCGGACCACTGCGATGGCCAGTTCTCCAGGCCAAGGTTACAGATCGAGGCGGCACCCTCCGATGCTTCTCGAGGCGTCAACGGGCGCCCCTGGATCGAGCATCCAGCAATGATCGTGTTCGACAGGTACGCGAGTTCTTCGCCACTGGCCGGATGAGAGGCGACATGTGCCCTGATCAACGGGAGGCGCGAGGTCTGTCGATCCGTCGCGGGGAGCAACGCTCGTGGCTGCGGCGTAATCACGCCGGTGTCCCGAAGGACCTCGACAACCTCGGCAATCTCCAGGTCAAGCTGCGAGGGCGCATCGGCGCGCGCGTCGGGCAAGGCACGGCCAGAGTCGCGAGAGATATCGGTATCGATGGGTAGTGCCGGATCAATTGCGCGAAAATACGCGCGCGCAATCGCGCTCGGTGACGGACGGTCCGCATCGAGCCGAAGGTATCGCGCGCCGCGCAGGAACGCATGGGCCGGCGCTGGCGTGACGTATCCCTGTCGCTCCCGCCGTGCTTCGCGGGCGCTCCCCAGATCGAACAGTTGCTGCTCGTCGTCTTCCAGCAAGTCGTGGAATCCGTCCGCTTCGCACCGTCCATTTGACAATCGGACGCACTCGCGCATGAGGCGATGGAAGTACTCCCGCTGCTCCGCTTCCAGGAACGCGAGCAAATCGACGATCTCGTCCCAGGCTGACGTTCGCCTGGCCTCAATGGCGTAGCCGCCGATTTCGAACACGCGAGCGTGGTTCATCGCCCGACCCTGAACGTGCTCGCCGTCCAACATGGTGTAGGACGAGATCGCCGCGTGCTCAAAGACCGCGGTGTGGTTCGACAATCCCGCGATGACAAGTTCGATGTCGAGGCCAATGAGCTTCTCCGCCGCGACCGCGGCACCCGACTCCATCAGCACCGCGAGCCACACACCAAAGCGATCCGCATCGAACCCTTCATCGGCGCCCGGCGTGCGAACGCGCCACAGGTCCAGATCGAAGATGCGCGCCAGCTGCGCGGGTGTGGTAAGCGCCACAAACTCCGCACAGTCCTCGAGGCCGCAGGTCTGAATGACGCGATGAAGAAGTTCGGGCTGAAGGTGAGGGACGATGTTCGCGAGGTCGGGCCTATTCAGAAGGCGATCGAGTACGTTTCGCGACTTCGCCATGGGCCGCGGATAATACCGGCCTTCCCAGGGAAGAAACAGTCTTGAACTTGTCGATCACGTGAACGACAATAGAAGTGGAAAAAGGTTCGCCTCTCGCCCGGTTCCGCGTTCGCACCTGCCACTCCCCTCCTGTATCACGGTCGTCGCTCCAATCCGAACTCGCCGTCGGGCACCTGTTCGATCTCGGCGTCGACTGAGACGTTGACGGATATAACGAGATGCGTTATAGATCCGTGCGCCGGTGAAGAAAGACCCATCAAAGGAACAGCGTCAGCCGTCCCCCCTGCCTGCCGCTGCCTTCCAGATCCTGGTCGCGCTGGCCGACCAGGATCGGCATGGCTACGCCATCATGCAGGACGTGTCTGCGCGGACGGACGGCCGCATGAAGCTCAGTCCAGGCACGTTGTACGGATCGATCAAGCGGATGCTCGATGAGGGTCTGATTGTCGAACTCGACGAACGGCCTGATCCGGACCGCGACGACGAGCGGCGTCGCTATTACCGCCTGACCGCGTTTGGGCGCGAGGTGGCGAAGGCGGAAGCCGATCGGCTCGCGACCCTGCTTCGCCAGGCGCGGGCGGTTGGCCTCGCAGCCAGGCGCAGTACGTCATGACGCGCCGTGTGCCCGGCGAGCGGTGGTATCAACGTCTGCTTCGCCTCTACCCGAAGGACTTTCAGGAAGACTTTGGCGAAGAGATGACGCGGTTGTACCGCGATCGCGGCCGAGAGGAACCCAGGTGGCGCCTCTGGTGCAGTCTGATCGTCGACCTGCTGCGGACCGCACCGTCGGAACATCTGAGTGTGCTGAGCCAGGATCTACGCCAGGCGTTTCGCAGCCTTCGCCGGACGCCGGTGATCACGGCCACCGCCGTTCTCACGCTGGCACTTGGCGTCGGTGCGAGCACGGCGGTGTTCAGCGCCGTGCACGCGGTGCTGCTGCGTCCGCTGCCTTACCCGGAACCGGACGCGCTCGTAGAACTGTTCGAGGAGGATCTCAACGCCGGTTCCCCAATCCGTGTCTCGGCGCTCAATTACCTATCGTGGGCCGAGCGATCTCAACGTTTTGATGCGATCGGTGCCTTTCGGAACGCTGACGTCACTCTGACGGGCGACCGCGATCCTGAGCTGGTGACCGGCAGTGTCGTGACGGTGTCGCTTTTCCGCGTGCTGCGCGTCTCCCCCATCGTCGGCCGGACCCTGAGGCCTGACGACGAGCGGCGTGGTAGTGCTCGAGTCGTGGTGCTCAGCGAATCGCTCTGGCGAAGCCGCTTCGGCGGCAACCATCAAATTGTCGGGCGCTCGATCGCGCTCGACGGGCAGCGCCACGAGGTCGTCGGGGTCATGCCGCGGGCGTTCCGCGAAGTCGGACGAACCCAGGCCGCCGGAACACCAGACGCGCAGATCTTCCTGCCTTTGGTCATCGACCCGACGCTCGAGAACCGCGCCAACCATACATTCCGCGTCGTCGGCCGACTGCATCGTGGTGTGCCGCTCGAGCAGGCTCGCGACGAGATGCGCGCCGTGGCGGCGGCACTGGCAGAGGAGTTTCCGGCCACCAACAAGAACTGGGGCGTGCGGATCGAGAAGCTGTCCACGACGATGCTGGAGCCGCAGGCGCGCCGCTCGCTCATGCTGATGCTCGCTGCAGTGATCCTGGTGTTTCTCATCGCCAGTGCCAACGTCGCCAACCTGATGCTCGTACGAGGCATGCAGCGTCACGCGGAACTCGCCGTGCGGGCAGCGCTCGGCGCCCGGCGCTCTCGGCTGGTTCGTCAGCTGCTTACAGAGACCGTCTGTTTGGCGGTACTCAGCGGTACAGCGGGCGTACTCGCGGCATCGATCGCGCTCCCGCTGCTGCAGACGTGGCTTCCGCCGTTGCCCCGGCTCGATGAGATGCGCCTCGATCTCAGCGTCCTCGCGTTTGGCGTGTTCATGTCTGCCGTGAGTGGATTCGTGTTCGGCGTCACACCGGCGCTCCGTGCATCGAGAGTCGACCTGTCACGATCGCTGATGCTCCTCGGCCGAAGCACTGCAGATTCGTCGCGTGTATGGATGCAACAGACGCTGATCGTCGCCCAGATAGCGCTGGCAACCATGCTCGTGGTGGGCGCCGCGTTGCTGTTGCAAGGCTTTGGTCGCCTGCAGCGGGTGCCGCTCGGCTTCGAATCAGGCAACGTGTTGACCGCCCGCCTGTCACTGCCACGAACCGGGTATCCCGATCCAGCACGGTCGGCACAGTTCTACGAACGGATCCTCGCCACGCTTCAAGGCTCAGAGCAAGTGCAGGCCGCCGCGATCGCCACGAGTGCGCCGTTTGGTCCCGGTGTCCGCACATCGTTTCAGGCTACCGATCGGAGTGACCTGACGCGCGGAAGAACGCTAACTGAGGGCGCGGCAGTACACGTGGTGAGCGGCGACTACTTCCGAGTACTCGACGTCCCACTGCTCACCGGCCGCCCCTTCAGTGAACGGGACGCTCCGGGATCTACGGATGTGGGGGTCGTGAGTCAACGCCTCGCCCGCATGTTGTGGCCCGACACGAATCCGCTTGGACAGACCCTCGAATGGAACGGACGACCATACGAGGTCATCGGCATCGTCGGCGACGTTCGCGGTTCCGATACGGCGGGAGCACGTGGTGGTGGACCCGATCGTGATCCTCGCGCGGCGGTCTACGTCGCCGCAGCCCAGCTGCCCCAGCGCACCATGACACTGCTCGTCCGTCCGCGCGGTGAGGCCACCGGCGTTGCAGCCATTATTCGCGAGGCGGTGCGCCAGATCGATCCCACACTCGCGATCCAGCAGGTGCGTCCGCTGCGAGACTGGGTGACGGATAGCGTTGCGCCAACTCGAGTCACGACCACGTTGTCAACGGTCTTCGCCGTGACGGCGCTCCTGCTCGCGTCGGTCGGGATCTACGGCGTGCTCGCGTACATTGTCGCGTCACGAACCAGGGAGATTGGCATCCGGATCGCAATCGGCGCGACGCGCCGAAGTGTCATGGGGCTCGTCTTCGGACAGGGCATGAAATGGGCCGCCAGCGGCATCCTGGTCGGTCTGACTGGCGCGTTCGCGACAGTCAGACTCATGTCGACACTGCTTTTTGGCATCCCTGCGCATGACCCGGTCACGTTCGCCACCGTTGGCGGCACCATGGCGCTCGTGGCATTGATAGCCTGTTCGATTCCTGCGGCGCGCGCGGTACGCATCGATCCGACGACGGCAATGCGCACCGAATAGGGCCGTTCGATCGCGCGGCCAGTCGTCGACTCGACGACTTTCCGGGCCCAGGCAGATATCTGGCCAGGA
>JBKOZS010000094.1:0-6962 GCA_046726015.1 Acidobacteriota bacterium | reverse complement strand
TGATTCAGGGCAGACGCGGCGTGCGCTTCCTGGACGAACCGCCTCCGGCGATCCTCGTCGGCCACACGATCGGCGGGCAGCACCTTAATGGCCACCTCTCGATTCAGACGCGGATCGCGGGCGCGATACACCTCGCCCATGCCGCCCGCACCGAGCAGCGAGAGGATTTCGTACGGGCCGAGCTGTGAGCCGGGAGGGAGCCGCACGCAGCCGAATTCTAGCAGTGGTCGCGCCGTGATCGCGCAGGTAGATCAGCTTACATTCCTTGCTTTGTGGACTGCCCTTGATGGGAATCCAGGGCGTGACGCCCGTCAGCAATATCCGATCTGGCGCGATTCACGCCGCGCCGGCGGCCCTTTCGCGCAGCGTTCCTTGCGTGCAACCGAGTTTCGATCGAACGATTCGCCTGGACGTACAGTGCTACGCCTCGTGCCCCTGTCCCTCGCGAAAACTTGACGCGCCCGCGAAGGTTGGGGAGCGCGGTCGGCACTTGGTACTCGCCGCCGACTATGGGACACCTGCTCGCGACGCGTATCGCACTCTGATTTCTGCACGATTCGAAACTGACGTCTTCTCTTTGGCAAACGCCGTCAAATAGGTATTTCTCTCACGATCGCCGTCTCCGCCATTCCCAAAGATCTGCTGACGAACGTGAGCAGATGATCCAGAGGTATTGCTCAGGACGTTTCGGAATCGACGGTGAGGGCTGGACTGGATAAGCCCAATCACCTGATAGAGCGAGGGCAGCGAGCGGAAGTCAATGCTTGGGTCCACCTCCAGCCATGACCGCTGCCGGTCCATTTCCGGCGGGGTGATGATCCCGTTAGGGACAACTCGATCAGCAGTGCAATTAACTCGCGGCCCACTGGAGTTTCGCCCTGCGCTTTCGTTAACCCCACTCGACGCCGTTCGTCGTTCATCGAGATGGCGAGGCTCTGCGAGATCCCGAGCCTCTGCTCGCTCGCGCCTTTCTTGTGCTCGCCAAGAATACGCGCGCGCCGAGCCAGCGGCCAGGATATCCGTGCTGCGCAATCTTGGCGGTATTATTGGCCGTTCTTTCCCACATCGCGAGTATGAGTTTCAGCGACGAGGAACGCGCCGACCTGATTGCGGCGCTCAGCAAGACTGCCGAAATGGTGGGACTACTGCTCGATGCGCTCGACGTTCTGCTCGCATCCTATGTCGCTGGTCAGCAGCCGAGCACCGGCGATGTCGAGCGACTACAGGATCATTCGACGCTATGGCGCCAGCGCGACTGAGGCAACGGCTCGCGAGCGTGACGATCGAGCCGCCAACGAGGCCCCAATGACTAACATCGAACGGCGGAGCAGCGCGAAAACGCCCCCCGCCCCTGAGTCGATTCCGCTTCGGCGACAAGCGCGCCTGCACCCTGCGAGGCCTAACGCGAGGCCACGGCCGGAGATGCGCTCGCGCATCGCCGCCTGGACGCGCAAGACGTGCTCAGGATCGGCGATCAGCGTGTCGGGGATGGCGACGGTCACCAGTTGCACGTCTTCAGGCGCCTGGACGCCGGGCTGAACGGTGCGCAACGCGACGAAGGTTCGAACGAGCAAGCCGGAGGCGACGAGCAAGGGCGAGCGCCACCTGCAGAACGACGAGCGCGTCCCCGACACCCCGCTTCTGCCGGCTCGCACTCGACATGCGTCCGCTGTCGCGGAGCGCCGGTGCGATGTGCAGTGCGCCCTGGCGCGCGACCGGCACCAGGCCAAACAACACGCCGGATGCGATGGAGATCGTCACCGTGAAGACCACTACGGTGGGATCGATCCCGATCTCGCCAAGACGAGGCAGCGTCGCCGGTCCGATCGCCAACAGACCCCGGAGAGCCGCATAGGCGAGCGCGAGACCCGCCGCGCCGCCGGCCACGCCGAGGACGAGTCTCTCGAGCAGACACTCGCGCGCGATGCGGCGCCAACCGGCGCCAAGCGCCGCTCGAACTGCAAGCTCTTGTCGACGTCCCTCGGCGCGAACCAGCAGCAGATTCGCGACATTCGCGCAGGCGATCAGGAGCACGAGGCCAATCGTCGCCAGCAGCACCCAGAGCACACCGCTGATGTCGCCGACCACGGCCTGCGCGAGGGGCGCGACGGCTGGCGTCAGGCGGGCGCGCGCGAGGAACTGCCGGTCGAGGCCCGGCGGCCTGGGCCACCCATTCAGCCACGCCGGAACGAGGCGCGTCAGGTCCGCATTGGCCTGCGCCACCGTCGTCCCCGGACGCAGCCGTCCGATGCCGTGAAAGTTGAACGCACCCAGATGCAGCTTCTGGCGATCGGGTTGATCGGGCAGGATGAGATCGATCTCCTTTCGAGAAACCGGAAGCCCGCGGGCATGACTCCGACGATCGTTCGCGGCCGCTGGTCTACCGTCACGGGTCGTCCGACGACCGATTCGTCGCCGCCGTAGGTCCGCTGCCAGTAGCCGAACATCAACACGACCGCCTCACGCGAGGCGGGTGTCATTTCTCGGTTCGAGAACCAGCGACCCAGCATCGGGCGCACGCCCAGGGTCTCGAGCGTCCCAGCGCTCACCCTCAACGTCTTCAATTGCTCCGGATTGCTCGATCCCGTCACGGTCGCCGTGCCGGTGCTCCAGAGCCCCAGCGTCTGAAGCGTTCGGTTCTGGTCGCGGTACGTAAAGAACAACAACGCGGGCATCTCTGGGGCCTTCGCGAGATTGAGGCCCGGCGCCATGTGCTCGAGGCTCACGAGGTCTTCGGCGTGCGGGTACGGCAACGGTTTGATTACACCGCATACACGACGCTGAACACCGCCGTGGTCGCGCCGATGCCGAGCGCGAGCGTCAGTACCGCCGTCGTCGTGAAGGCGGGCGCCCGCCGCAAGCCCCGAACGATGTACTTCACGTCGCGCAGCAGATCGTCGAGGCGCACCGCGCGAAATTGATCGCGCGTGCGATCGCGAACGCTGTCGACCTGGCCGGACCGAACGAGCGCCAGCCGCCGCGCTTCGTCCGCGGGCATTCCGGCGCGGCGGTGCTTCTCGGTCTGCTGATCGAGGTGAAAGCGAATCTCCTCGTCGAGCCCTCGTTCCACCGTTCCCAGGCGCGTCAGCGTCCGGATCCACCGCCAGGCGACAGGTATCCAGCGCATTACGTTGACTCGAGGGTCGCGTCGAGCACGAGGTCCACCGCGCGTGAGAGGCGCCGCCACTGCGCGATTTCCTCGTCGAACTGGCGGCGGCCTTCACGAGTCATCGAGTAGTAGCGGGCGCGACGGTTGTGCGCTGTGACCTTCCATTCGGAACGGATCAGACCCTGCCGCTCCAGCCGATACAGGGCGGGGTAGAGCGTCCCCTGTCCGAGCTGGAGAACGTCCTCCGACCATTGCTCGATGCGCTCGGTGATGCCCCAGCCGTGCATCGGTTCCAGCTGCAGGGCCTTCAGCACGAGCATGTCGAGCGTGCCTTGCAGCAGGTCGCTCCGATCTTTGGTCATGCCACTCCCTTCGATAGACGAAGGGAATATATGGGATGTTTCCTTGCTGTATCAACAACGCGCCGACAATCTTGTAGCGCCAGCATCGCAGTCCTACGAAGTTGTTACCTCTTGTCGCGATAGGGTCCGAGGCGCTCGGCGCCGCCTCGCGCCCGACGAGCAAGGCTGGTCGATCCTTTGTCAGCGGCATGTTGCCGGCAATCCCACACTTTTGTCTGAGCGCGCGCTCGCCCCTACAGACTTGTTGCCTCGACGTACCTTCGCCGCTAGCGCTCGACGCCGCGAACGATGCGAATCCGCGCCTGATTCGGACGATCTGCGTCAGACCCGTCACTCCCGAGCCTGCGCGCGCTGATGGCACGGACTTTGGTCCGTCGATGACGGTCGGTCTCGATGACCGGGAGGGCAGTTGATGGCAAATTCGACACAGGGACTGGCGATTCTGATGTTTCTCGTCGCCTTCACGTGCTTGAGCGGCGCCTTGTTCGAGGACGGCAATGTCCTCCTGATTCTCCTGTCGCTCGTTGGGCTGGGCTGGGCGACAACGCTCTTCCGCAAGGACAAAGCACTGGTCAAGTGATTCCAACCGTCAGGTGGAGGTGACGTCGATGGCATTTGCTGGTCTGGCAATCACGCTCGCGGGGTTCGTGCTGGCGTTTCTGAGTCTCGGGATTGCGTCGTCGACGAGCGCGCGGCTGGTGCTGACGCTGATCGGGATCGGGATCAGCCTGTTCGGCATCCTCGGCGTGCTCAACCCGACGTATCAAAAGCACGCGGTGTGGCGTCGGTGAACCACTCGCGGCATGCGCGCAATTGGTGCGAGCGACGGCAAGTACAAAGCAATTTTTCTCGACCGAGAGGAGTACGGATGACGATGCAAAGGACGACGAAACATTTCGCCGCCCTGGCGCTGGCATGTAGCGCTCTCGCAGGCACGGCATACGCGCAAGCAGCGCCCGCGCCGGCTGCCCAGCTGCCATCTACCGCCATCACCACCGAGAGCTTGAAATCCACGCCGGTGCCGAGTGCGGACGCGAAGGCGAAGGGCGATCCCGATGGCTCGCTTACCGGCACCGCCGCTGACGTCACGGTTGGTGACTCGAAGGCCGGGATGACGATAAGCGACCTGGCCAATCAGGCTGGCCAGAACAAGATCGCGATCAACTTCGTGTGGACGCTGATCACGGGCTTCCTCGTCATGTTCATGCAGGCCGGCTTCGCCATCGTCGAGACCGGACTGACGCGGGCCAAGAGCGCGAGCCACACCATGATGATGAACTTCATGGTGTACGGCGTCGGCATGCTGGCCTACTTCCTGTTCGGATTCGCAATCCAGGAAGGCGGCGTCGGCGCGGTGGCCAACCTCGGAGGCACGGCGCCGCTCAGCGCGGAACAGACCATTCACCTCTTCGGCAAGGACCTGGGCCTCTTTGGCAAGAACGGTTTCTTGCTGATGCACCACGGCACGTATGACGTCGCGGTCATGGTGCTGTTCCTGTTCCAGATGGTCTTCATGGACACGGCCCTCACGATCGTCACGGGCACGGCCGCCGAGCGCTGGAAGTACGCCGCGTTCGTGGCCTCGTCCTTCCTCATGGGCGCGTTCACGTATCCGCTATTCGCGAACTGGGCCTGGGGCGGCGGCTGGCTGGCCACGCTCGGGTCGAACTTCGGACTGGGGCACGGCTACGCCGATTTTGCCGGGTCCGGCGTCGTGCACGCAGTCGGCGGCGTGACGGCTCTGGCGATGGGGATCCTGATCGGCCCGCGCATCGGCAAGTACACCCGCGATGGAAGGCCGAACCCCATTCCCGCGCACGATATCGTGCTCGTGCTCACCGGCTGCTTCATCCTCGCCTTCGGCTGGTTTGGCTTCAACCCAGGCTCCACGCTGGGCGCATCGAGCAACGGCAACCTCCGAATCGGGTCGATTGCGGTGAACACGATGCTCGCAGGCATGACCGGCAGCTTCGGCGCGCTGCTCTACATGTGGATCCGCTACGGAAAGCCAGATGCGTCGATGTCCGGCAATGGGCTACTCGCCGGACTCGTCGCGATCACCGCGCCGAGCGGCTTCGTGAACCCGGTCGCGAGCGCCATCATCGGATTGATTGCCGGCGTTCTGGTGTGCCTGTCGGTCGAGTACTTCGATCGTGTCGCGAAGGTGGATGACCCCGTTGGGGCAATCTCGGTGCATGGGGTCAACGGACTGTGGGGCGTCATCTCGGTAGGTCTGTTCGCGGATGGCAAGAGCAACTACGGCGGATCCTGGAACGGCGTGAGCGGTTCGGTGACCGGACTCTTCTACGGCGACGCCGGGCAGCTCGTCGCACAGCTGATTGGCGTCGGTGCGCTCATCGGATTCGTCTTCACCCTGAGCTTCGTCATCAACCTGCTCATCGAGTACGTCGTGGGGCAGCGCGTGACGGCGAAGGCCGAGCTCCAGGGTCTGGATCTGCCCGAAATGGGGGCGCTCTGCTACCCCGATTTCGTGTTGCATTTGGAAGGTAGTGTTCAACTCGAGGCGGTGAGCTAACTCGATGTCGACGGCCATAGCCACAATCCCGGCGTCGCAAACCGCGGCCGCCGTGCCGCTCGTTCCCGCGACGCATTTACAACAGATTCCCGTCGTTCCCTGGCGAGACCCGCAAACGGTCTCGCCAGAGGAGCTGTCCGTGTACATCGGCAGTCTCGAGCAGGCGTGCCTGGCACAACCTCAATCGGCCGACGTGCGGACGCTGCTGGGGATGGCGTACGCGATGAACTACGACGCGTACAAGTCAATGGACATCCTCGAGGCGGCAATCGCCATCGATTCGAAGCACTTCTGGGCGCAGCTGAAATACGGGGAGCTGCACTACCGGCTGCGTGCGCTGGTTCGCGCCGAGGAAGAAACGCTGAAGGCCCTGAATCTGGCGCGCAATCCGTGGGAGCTCTCGGTCGCGCGCCGGCAACTGCAAGAGATTCGAAAGCTGCTGCGCGACAGCACGCGCGCGATCGTCTGGCGCGGGTCGCTGATGCGGCCCGCGGTCGTTCTGTCACTGGGTATGGCGGCGCTGTTCGCCGTCATGTTGTGGGGATGAACTGGCGCTTCTTCGCCGGCGCCTGCATCCTCGCCGTGGGGCTGCTGTTGAAGATGGGCGCGCCGCTTGTGCCGGTGATGCTGGGCGTCGCTCTGGCCGCCGTTGTCAGCCGGATGACGCGTCGCAACCCGGCATCGAAGGCGGACCGTTAGCGTCGGGCGCCTCGCGCTTGGAGCGTTCAGTATGGTCGATCCGATCTCACCGTTGATCATCTCGATCGCGCTGATTCTCGTCGCCGCAAAACTTGGCGGGCATCTCGCGGCGCGCTTCGGGCAACCGCCGGTCCTTGGCGAGCTGGTCGCCGGCGTGATCATCGGCAATGTCTCCCTGATCGGCATTCCGGGGCTCGATGCGCTGAAGACCAACACCAACATCGACATGCTCGCGCGCCTCGGCGTAGTCATGCTG
>JBKOZS010000093.1:0-21373 GCA_046726015.1 Acidobacteriota bacterium | reverse complement strand
CCTCTCGATGCCGCCTGCTTCGCCACAGAGCGCGCGATGACGTCGTGAACCTGCCAGCGCGTCAGAAAGGCCAGCCGTCGGCGGCCGAGAAAACTCGCAAACTCGATCGCAAAGTTTCGTGCTTCGTCGACGGACGGCGTGTACGAAGACTCGCGCACGTCGAGCAGGATGCCGTCCACCGGGGCGCTCTCCACGTGCTTGCGTATCGCGGTCACCCCGCTCAAGACTTCGGCGACGTTCCCCGCACCGTGGAAGCGCGCGTGGAGGATTCCCGTGTTCTCGTCCATCAAAAGGTCGTAAGGCATGGGATGCCTCCCGCCGTCCAGCTGCAGGACCGTGACGGCAGCTGATGTGAGAACCGCTGACTGGTAGCCGCGGAAGATTGTGAACCGGAACAGTCGAGGCCGCAACCACAATCGTTCAGGACGATCGCGGCGAGAATAATTGTCGAGACCAGTATGGACCTTGTGTACGCGCGCTGGCAGATGGGACTGTCACTCGCGTTCCACATCATCTTCGCCGTGATCGGCATGGCCATGCCGGTCATGATGGTGGCCGCCGAAACGGCGTGGCTTCGAACACATCGCCCGGAGTACCTGGATCTGGCGAAGCGATGGGCCCGAGGGACGGCGGTTCTCTTCGCTGTGGGCGCCGTATCCGGCACCGTGCTGTCGTTCGAACTCGGGCTGCTCTGGCCGGCGTTCATGGCCCTTGCGGGACCGATCATCGGGATGCCGTTCTCGCTCGAGGGCTTCGCGTTCTTCCTCGAAGCGATCTTTCTTGGTTTGTATCTCTACGGGTGGAACAGGCTGAGCGCAGGGGCGCACGTATTTGCGGGTGTGATGGTGTCGCTCGCCGGTGCGCTTTCAGGCGCGTTCGTGGTCACAGCGAACGCCTGGATGAATACACCCGCGGGATTTCGTCTCGTGCACGGCACGGTCGTCGAGGTCGATCCGTTCGCGGCCATGTTCAATCCAGCTGCGGCTGCGCAGGTCGTCCACATGCTCCTGGCGGCATACACCGCTGTCGGTGTCGCGGTCGCCGGGATTCATGCACGGCTGCTCTTGCGAGATCGTACCAACGCCTTTCATCGACGAGCGTTCGCGATTGCGCTGATCGTCGGGCTCCCCGCGGCGCTCCTTCAACCCTTGTCGGGAGACTGGGCGGGCCGCGTTGTGGCAGGCACACAGCCGGCCAAGCTCGCCGCCCTCGAGGGACATTTCACCACTAGAGGCTACGCTCCGCTACGGATTGGCGGCATTCCCGATGTGCATGCGCGAGAGACCCGGTACGCGCTCGAGATCCCTGGCGGCCTCAGCTTCCTCGCACATGCCGATCCGGCTGCTCCCGTCACCGGCCTGAACGACATTCCGCGGGGGCTCTGGCCGCCTGTGGTCGCCGTGCACCTCGCGTTTCAAGTGATGGTGGCGCTCGGGATCTGGCTGGCGTTCCTCGCGCTCTGGGCCGGTGCGTTGTGGGGGCGCGGGCGGCTGTTCGACTCGACCCTGTTCTTGAAGGCGACGCTTGTGTCGACGCTTGCGGGCTTCGTCGCGCTGGAGGCTGGATGGATGGTCACCGAACTCGGCCGGCAGCCCTGGATCATCCAGGGTGTCATGAGGACATCCGAGGCGGTGACACCGATGCCCGGCCTCATGGTGCCATTCGTCCTGTTCACGCTCATTTACCTCGGCTTGGGTCTCGTGGTCATTGCATTGATTCGTCGAACGGTCCAGGAGACGGCTCCGACGCGAGGTGACCGGTGATCGACCCGAGGATCCTCGTGGCGCTCGCACTCGTGCTGTCGCTCACGGCCTATGCGGTGCTCGGCGGTGCCGATTACGGCGGTGGCGTGTGGGACCTGCTCGCAACAGGCCCGACGGCCAAACGGCAGCGCGCCACCATTGCACACGCGATTGGCCCGGTCTGGGAAGCGAACCACGTGTGGCTGATCGTGGCGATCGTGATCGTGTTCACGGCGTTCCCGCATGCCTTCGCCGCAGTGAGCACGTTTCTGCATATCCCGCTGTCGCTCGTTCTAATCGGCATCGTGCTGCGCGGGTCCGCGTTTGTCTTTCGCGCCTACGGGCCAGACGATGCGCAGCACGAACGATTCTGGGGACGGGTCTTCGCGGTCGCGAGCACGGCTACGCCGCTGTTCCTCGGCGTCATCGTTGGCGCAATTACGGAAGGCCAGCTGCCCGCGTCTCCAGAAGGGTCCTTCGCGGCCGTGTTCGTCAATCCCTGGCTGACGCCATTCTCCGTGGCGGTGGGGGCCTTTGCCCTTGTACTTTTCGCGTATCTCGCGGCCGTCTATCTCACGCTGGAGGCGCGTGATCCTGACGAGCGGGCAGCGTTCCGCATTCGAGCGTTGGCCTCAGGCGCCGGAGTCGGCGTACTCGCGGCAACCGTCCTCGCGCTCGCTCACCCGGACGTGCGTGCCGGCGTGATCGCCTCGCCGTGGGCGGTCCCGCTGCACGTGGCGACCGGCGCCAGTGCAGTCGCGGCGTTCGCATTTCTGTGGCACGAGACGTACTACCTCGCCCGGATTGCGGCCGTGTCACAGGTCGTCTTGATTCTCTGGGGCTGGGCGCTGGCGCAATATCCGTATGCGATTCGCCCGCATCTCACCCTCGCGGCGTCGGCTGCGCCAGAAAACGTGCAGGTGCTCCTGCTTCAGGTGCTCGGCGTCGGTGGCGTGATCCTGCTGCCCTCGCTGCTGTACCTGTTTGGAGTGTTCGGCCCGCGCGGCCAGCAGCGGCAGCAGGCCTGAGCACTTCAGTAATTCACATCAGTGGAGCAGGCGACGTCTACCTGGATCCTTCCTGGCGCAACTCGAACGGTTGAGTCGCTATCAGGAGCGTGACGGATCGGTCGCTGCCGCTGTTCGGCTCGACGAGAAGCCGAACGGTGCCATCGCCAGACCCCGTGCGTCCTTCCGTCACGGTGACCCAGGACACTGTGCTCGTCGCCGTCCAGGTGCAGCCGCTCTTCGCGCTCACGGAAATCTTGATGTCGTCCGGACCACGGCCCGCGTTGTAGAACGTCGGCTTGATGCTGAAAGAACAGCCGGCCAGCTGTTTGAGATGGAACGCCTCGCCCGCGATCGACAGGTCGACCTTGCGCTCCGCCCCGTTGTTCGGGTCGACGTGTATCCGGGTCGTCCCGCTGCCTGAACCACTCCGGCCATCCACAATCGTTGCCCAGTCCGCAGCACTGGTGGCGGTCCATGCGCAGCCGTTCGGTGCGGTCACCGCGACCACGACATCATCAGGGCCGCGGCCCGCGTCGTAGTGGGTCGGCTTGATCACGTAAGAGCACTGGACAGGCGCGGCTTCCTGCTCGACGAGCACCGTCTTGTCCGCGACCCTCATCGCGCTGGTCCGCGCGTCCCCTCGGTTTGCATCGACCTTGAAACGGAAGGAGCCGTTGCCGGATCCGCTTGCGGAGCCTGCGACGCTGATCCAGTCGACCGTGCTCGTCGCGCGCCACTCGCATCCAGGTTGTGCCGTGACGGTAATGACGGCCTCGTCGCCCGACGATTTTGCCGCCACTCGCGTGGGCGCCAACGTGTAGTCGCACGTCGTCGGTGACGGTGCCGGCGGGGGCGGCGGTGAGGGCGGAGGTGGCTCCGGTGTCGGGGTTGGCGGCACAGGCGGGGGCGGAGACGGAGGTGGTGGTGCTGGCGAAGGAGTTGGCGTCGGGGTCGGTGTCGGCGAGGGAGTCGGCGCCGGTGCTGGTGGTGCAGGCGCAGGCGGCGGGGGCGGCGGTGCCGCCACACTCGACTGACGCACGACGAGTGACGCCTCTGCAAGCGTCACCGTTCCGGTCCGCGGCTCGCCGGCATTGGGCACGACGGTGAACTGCACCCTGGCACTCCCGTCGCCGGAACCCGGGACGGCACCGGTGACCCACGGGACATCCGTCCGTGCGCTCCAGCTACAGCCGGTGGGTGCCGTCAGGTTCACCGTGACCGGGCCGCCAACCGCCTCGACGTTCAGCGTTGAAGGAGCGACTTCATAGCGGCACGGGGCCGCAGCCTGCGCGATCTCGACGTTCCGATCCTCAATCGTCACCGATCCGCGGCGCGGAATCGCGACTGCGTTTGCCGCGACCGTGTAGTTCACGGTCGCCGAACCCTGCCCTGCCGACTGACTCAGCGTGATCCACGACACTTGCGCGCGCGCCGACCAGGCGCACTCCCGCTCGGCGGTGACGGTCAGGCTTCGAGTTCCGCCACTGGCCGGAACTTCGGTCGTCGTGCTGTTCGAAACGGCAACGCTGCACTTGGTGTTGGAAGGGCCGACCACATTGGTGGTACCGGACGAGCCACAGCCAATGACCCACAGGCTCGCGAAGAGCGCCGGGACGACCCACGCTGCAGTCAGGCGAGGTAGTGAAACAGCGTGCATCACGATCTAAACCTGCCAATCGTTCGGCGACGAACCACACGTGCCAGCGATCGGCGCAAACGTCCTGCGGCGAATGCAAATCACCCGACCTCAGGAGTTCCCGGCGGCCAGGTCGCTACAGCGTGTCGCGGGCCGGCGCGCCGCTACCGCTGGCCGGCGGCCCGAACCCCAGTCGTTCGCGCATGCGTTGCCGCATTCGGTCGCGTTCCTCGGGCGTCATGCGGTCCCAGCGGTTGTGGCGCGAGCGGCCGTGGAACCCGAACCCGCCAAAAAGAATCCGGCACAACGCGAGCAGACCGAGGGCCCGCCAGAAGGTCACCTCGGGCCATCCGAACAGTGGCGGCAGCACCCAGTTCCACAGCAGCTGCACGATGAGGCCACCAAGCGCGATGAACAACAGGAAGCCCAGGATCGCGAGCGGAGCGATGAACATCATTTTCCTTCTCATGGTCGAGTGCCTCATGGCGTCGTCAAGTCGTCGTAGATGCGCTGCAGGCGCTCGCGCAGCCGCAGCACCGCGTAGCGTTTCCGTGAGAGCAGCGTGTTGATGCTCACGCCCGTCTCGGCGGCGATTTCCTTGAAGCTGCGCCCTTCCAGCTCGTGGGCCACAAACACAGCGCGCTGATCCCTCGGCAGTTCGTCGAGCGCGGCCTCGATTTCATCGAGCAGCACGCTGCGGGCGTAAAGGGCCTCAGGTCCGGCATCAGGTGACGGCAGCAGCTCTTCCCACGGCACCACATCGTCGCCGTCGACCCTCGTTTCGCTGAAGCTGTCGGGCTGCCTCTTGCGAAACATGTCGGTGATCCGATTGCGCGCCACGCGGAACAGCCAGCCCGTCACGTGATCGATTGGCATCAGCAGGCGGTTCGCTTCCACCAGCTTCTGGAAGACGTCCTGCAGGATGTCCTCGGCATCGCGCGGGTCGGGCACACGCCGGCGAATGAAGCTGCGCAGCCGGGACTGCTCCCGCGCGACGACTTCGGAAATCGGCTCGTCCGGTTCGCGTCCGATCCGCTCCAGGCGTGGCGCGTCCTTCACTGCGGTTGTAGACGAATGAGGGGGTTCCGATATTGTAGGGTCACGAAGATGCTGAAGGGCCGCGTCCCGGGACGCCGGTCGATCCTCCTACGGAGCCTGACTGCATGGACAGCCCAGGACTGCGCCGCGTTCTCACGTTCCGCGACCTCTTCCTCTTTTACATCGTCACCGGCTTCAGCCTGCGATGGATCGCGACCGGCGCCGCGGCCGGGCCGAGCGCGCTCGTAATCTGGATCGTCGCGGCGCTGGGGTTCTTCGTCCCGCTCGTGTTCTCGGTGCTTGAACTGTCGTCGCGGTACCCCGACGAGGGGGGCATCTACGTGTGGAGCAAGCGGGCATTCGGGCCATTTGCCGCCTTCCTCACCGGGTGGACCTACTGGGGATCGAATCTTCCCTATTTTCCCGGGCTCCTCTACTTCGCCGCGGCAAACGCGCTGTTCATTGGCGGCGCGTCCTGGCAGGGACTGTCAGCGAACAGCACGTACTTCATTGTCGTGGCAACCGCCGGACTGCTGCTTGCTGTCACGATGAATGTCGTCGGACTCAACGTCGGCAAATGGCTCAACAACGTTGGCGCACTCGCGAGCTGGATCCCGGCGTTCGCGCTGCTGACGCTCGGTCTTATCTCCTGGAACCGGTTCGGGTCGGCGACGCCCATGCCTACGGACGCGTTCGTGCCGAGCACCGGGCTGAAGGACGTGATTTTCTGGTCGACGATCGCGTTCGCCTTTGGTGGCGTCGAGAGCGGATCGACGATGGGCGAGGAGATTCATGATGCGCGGCGGACGATACCGCGGGCCGTGCTGGCCGCCGGCGCGGTCATGACAGTGCTCTACATTCTTGGCACGCTCAGTGTGTTGCTCGCGATTCCAAAGGAACAGGTCACAGGCCTGCAGGGGATCTCGCAAGCCATCCAGGCGATGTCCGACAAGGGGGGCGTCTCCTGGCTGGCGCCGGTGCTCGCGGCATGCATCACGCTGAACGCGCTCGGCGGGGTCGGCGGCTGGTTTGCGGCAACCGCGCGACTTCCGTTCGTGGCCGGCCTGGACCGCTTTCTGCCAGACGCATTCGGCCGGCTGCATCCACGCTGGCGCACACCCTACGTCGCACTGCTCGTGCAGGCGGGCATCGCGGCGTTGTTCATCTTTCTCGGCCAGGCGGGCACGTCGGTGCGCGGCGCCTACGACGCACTGGTCAGCATGGGAATCATTGCGTACTTCATCCCCTTCCTGTTCATGTTCGCCGCGATGATCAGACTGCAGCGGGAGCCTGCGGGCCCGGAGGTGATGCGCGTGCCGGGCGGAACGCCGGTCGCGATTGCGCTCGCCTCTCTCGGCTTCGCGATCACGGCGATTTCGATCGTCCTGGCGTGCATTCCCGCCGACGAAGAACCGAACAAGATGCTGGCGGTCATCAAGGTGGTGGGGGCGTCGGTCGCGCTGATCGCGATCGGCGTGGTCGTCTACCTCGCGGGACGACGGCGCGCCCACATTTCGTGATCGCCGTGTGAGACGATATCAATATGAGAGCACTCGCCTTCTTTCTCTTCGCGCTCTGTCCGGCGTGCGCTTTCGCGTCCGACACAATGCGCGTGGACTTCTACCATACCGGCAACTCGAAGGAGGAGCGCTTCAGTTTCGATCGCGTTGTGATCGAACCGTTGCCATGGCCGGGCAACGCGTCCAAGCCACTCGACGAGACGAATCGCGGTAAGTACTTTTTCGAGGTGGTGGACGCAAACGGCCGGGTGCTTTATTCGCGCGGGTTCAGCTCCATCTACGGCGAATGGGAAACGACCGGCGAGGCGCAGAAGATCGATCGGACGTTCGAGGAATCGCTGCGCTTTCCCGTCCCGTCATCGCCGGTACGTCTCGTCGTCAAGAAGCGCGACGCGAAGAATACGTTCCGCGACGTGTGGACGGTCGCGGTCGACCCGGCGGATAAGTTCGTCCTGCGCAATACCGCCTTGCCGGCAGGCGCGCTGATCAAGCTTCATGAAGGTGGCGATCCCACGACGAAGCTCGACTTCCTGATTCTCGGCGACGGCTACACCGCGGCCGAACGCCCGAAGTTCGAGCGCGATGCGCGCAAGCTGGTCACGACGGTGTTTCAGACGTCTCCGTTCAAGGAACGGCAGCGCGACATCAACATCTGGGGGCTCGTGCCAGCGGCGGCGCAGTCCGGGATCTCGCGTCCATCGCAGAAGATCTATCGCCGCTCCCCCATCGGCGCCACCTACGACGCGTTCGACTCGGAACGTTACGTGCTCACGTTCGAGAACAAGGCGTTCCGCGATATCGCGGCCAATGCGCCCTACGAAGTCGTCGAGATCCTGGTCAACAGCGCGACCTACGGGGGCGGTGGCATCTACGGGTTGTACAGCACTGTCGCGGCCGACAGCCTCTGGGCGCCTTACATCTTCGTCCACGAGTTCGGTCACCACCTCGCGGCGCTTGCCGACGAGTACTACACGTCCGACGTCGCATATCTGCCGGCCGCGGATCGCGTGGAGCCCTGGGAGCCGAACGTGACGGCGCTACTCGATCCAGAGAACCTGAAATGGAAGGACCTCGTCACGCCGGGGACGAAGGTGCCATCCGAGTGGCCGAAGGAGGCCTTCGAGAAGTACTCGAAGGAGATTCAGCAGCGCCGGCGCCAGATTCGCGCGGCCAACCGGCCCGAAGCAGAAATGGACGCGCTGTTCACGGAGGAGCAGAAACACGAGACGGTCCTCCTCAACGAAGGGTCTCACGCCCATCGGGTCGGCGCCTTCGAGGGGGCCAACTACGAGGCTCGAGGTTTCTACCGGCCGCAGGCCGACTGCATCATGTTCACGCGCGACAACGTTCCCTTCTGCGCCGTGTGCCGCCGCGCGATCGAGCAGATTATCGACCTGTATTCGCGCACCTGATCCACGTCCTCATCTCAGCGCAAAGACGTTAACGGTGGGGACGTTACCGCCCCCACCGCCTTGATTTACCTACTTTCCAAACCCCAACACGATTCCGAATCCCACGCGGAACTCGTTGCCCGTCTCGCCTTCGGATCGAATAATCCGATAATCACCCTGGATTCGTGCACCCAGCGAGGATGTCAGCGGGATATCAACGCCTCCACCCGGCTGGATGGCAAATCCATTGGCACTCTCCCCTTCGCCGAGCACGCTGGCTCCCATGTGCGCCAACCCGATCAACACCTGGCCGAACGGCATGACCTTCGGCGTTCGATTGTGCACACGAATCCCGCCGAGGAATGAGTGCACGCGAAGATTGACGTCGGTACCTAACACGTCGACTGATTTATAGTTCCCGCCCACTTCCCCGATAACAGCGACGTTCCTGCCGAGATTTGCAGCGCCGGCGAAGAGCCATCCCATTGGAAATGTCTCTTCCGCCTCAGAATCGTGGAGGATGCTGTAGCTGAAACCTACATCTCCAGCGCTCTCCTGTGCCGATGCTGGGGCGGCGACACCGAGGATTGCAGTCAAACATAACGCGACGCCGACGATTGCCTTGGTTCTCAACGAAACCTCCCTGAGTTGGATGGATAACCAGGAGTAGGGTAGGGGTTACGGATGAGCCAGTCAATCGCAGAGCGACGAATCACATGGGAGTTTGCGAATTATTGTGCAGCGATCCGTCACGAACGGGACCTAAGTACCCTCTCTGTGTCGAGTGCGCACAGAGTGTGCGCTGCAATTATGTAAACCGGATGCGAGGACGACGTCGTTCGAGACTGGTGTAAAATGACCGGCATCCCCCAGCGAAAGCTCCCTCAGCCAGGTCCCCTCAGTTCTGAATTTCTCGCACGGAAAGGGCCGCACCCATGAGACGTGGCTTTCTGCTCGGTGTGCTCGTTTGTTTTGCTGCAGCCTGCGGTGGCAGCTCGCCGACCGAGCCCACCGCATTGGACATCGCAGGCACGTGGACAGGAACGATTACCAGCAACCAGGTGTCCGGGTCAGGACCTGTGTCGGCGACGTTCTCGCAATCCGACGCATCGGTCTCGGGAACGTGGAGCATCATCGGTCCTGATGGACCGGACAGCGGCACATTGAGTGGAACGCTGAGCGGTTCGTCCGTTACGTTGAGGCTGGTCTCGAAAGTTCCGACCGGCTGCCCTTACACCATGAATGCGACTGTCAGTGGCAATCGAATGACTGGCATTTACTCCGCGACGTTCTGCTCCGTTGCGGTGAGTGGCGGGGTGGATCTCACGAAACAGCAGTAAGGCCTGTTCAGGTTCACGGAGAGAACGGCGAGCGCGGTGCGCTACTGCGGCCTTTCGATTTGCTTGTGGCAGTACTCGCAGTCGGCGCTGATCTTCGACCCGTCCTTGGCCGCGTGCGTATCGTCGTGACATCGGAAGCAGCCGCTGGACGTCATGTGACCTTTATTATCGGGATACGTACCCCAGGTCACCTTCATCGGCGGAAACACGTTGCGGCGGTAAAGATCCTGGAGGGCGACGACGGCCTGCGAGACCGCTTGCTGATCGATCGCGCCGCCGCGTGATTGATAGAAACTTCGCAACTCACTGTCGATGGCACGCGCGGTCTCGTCCTCGCTCGCGTGCGAGGCCTTCAGAAGGCGAACACCCTCTCGCCGCACGAACGGGAGTTGACGGCTGATCCGGCCGTCAGCGATCGCGCGATCCACGGCCCGCTCGGGCGCGGGCGAGATCGGGTGACCGACCGTGTTGTGGCAGTCGCTACACTCCATCAGACGCCGATGACCGGAAGTCACGATCTGCTCGGTCACGTCCGGGGTGACGTACTCCTTTACCTGCCCTTTCGCATCCGTCACCCTGACGTAAGGGATCGTCTGACGCTCCTGGTCCGTCGCCACGTACTCGATGTGAATGGCGGGATCGGCGTGCCAGTGAATCGAACGGCGTGACGACGCGGCGTCCCCCATGTGCATCTGGAGCACGGTCATCGTTTCCGTATTTGCCTCGTCGTCTGCATACTCGCGGATCACGCGGATCCGATCGGCGGCGACGCGTCCGCGCAGGTGGCAGCCGGCGCACGCCTCCATCTGCGATCCTGGCGGCATGTCGACACCTGGCGGAATCGGCCGCGGGACCGAATCCGTGGCCACGTGCGCGAGCTGTCGCACGCCCGCAAGCTTGGCGTGCACGAAGGCGGCCGCCCCTTCCCCGATGTGGCAGCCGACGCAGGCGACGCGCGCGTGCGAGGCATTCTGCCAGGCAGTGAATTGCGGATGCATGGGCGTGTGGCACACCTGGCCGCAGAAGGAAGGCGATTCCATCCAGTGGAGGCTGCCGATGCCCGCCAGCAGCACGATCAACACGTTGACGGCGGTCAGCGCCAGGAATACAAGCGCGTTCCGGCGAACGTCGGACCGCCTGAAATCGAAGACGGGCCACTCGACGGGAGCGTTCGGGTCGCGCTCCACCTTCCGCCGCTGCAGCCACATGCCCGCCGGGATGAGGAGTAGCCCCATCACGAAGATAGCGGGGATCACCACGAAGATGAGCAGACCAGCGTAGGGATTGTGGAACCAGCCCGCCAGCATGGCGGCCGCCAGCGCGAGAAACAGCACAGCGGAAGCCGTGGTGATCAGCGCGCCGGCGATCGAGAGCGGGTGGCGAGCGAGCGCTGCACGCATCCGAACGTTCACTCGTTACTTGAGACTTTGCATGTAGGCCACGAGAGCGTCGAGATCCTCGGCCGGCACCTTGGCGTACTTGTTCGGCATGGGGGGCTTCTTGGTCGATTTCGCCTTCGCGGCGGCTTCCGTCGGGTTCGTGAGCCACAGACGGATCTCTTCAGCCGACAACTTCTTGCCAACACCGTCGAGCGGATTCTGCTTGTTGCCCTTGCCGGCGATGGCATGGCACATCTGGCACTTCTGGGCGGCGTAGACTTCCTGTCCTTTCTTGACCTTTGCGTCGTCCTGCGCCGCGGCAGCCAGCGGTGCCGCCATCGCGAGCGCGGCCGCCAACGCGGTGGTGGTGAGAATCCGTCTCGTCGTGAACGTCAGCATGGAGCCTCCAGGAAATGAGCGGGTTTCGTGCGCGGCCACCGTAGCGCAAAGCCGAAGGTGGGTCGGCCTACCAGAAATATCTCACGCCGAACACCGCGGAATGCGCGGTATACGGTCGGTAAACATACCCCATCACGAGCGAACTGGGTTGGACAATGCCGTTGACAACGCTCGGGTCGAACGCGAAATCGTAAATTCGGAACGGTTCATAGAGATACGAGAAACTGGCCGCCATGCGGTTCGATAACCGGTGCCTGACGTCGATCCGCAGCTGCTGCAGCTTGTTATAGACCTCCGGCAGCTGGTTGGGCGGTGTCAGCGGCCCACCCGGAACGATCGCCTGAAAGTAGTTACCCTTCGAGTAGCCGTAATCGTAGGACAGTCGCGCCTCGGTGCGGCCGATCCTCGGGGGAGCGGCGTAGATCGAAAAGTAGTTCACGCGCTCCTTTGAATCTGCGGTCCAGTCGCGGTTGGGATCCTCGAACTCCGCACCCGGGCTCGCGGACCGCGACCGCTGAAATCCCGAATACCGCTCGTAGTTGTAGCCCACGCCGCCGCCAAAGCCATTGGTCTGGCGGTAATCGGCCCCGAATGCAAGATTTCGGAACGACGACTCCTGCAGGCCGAAGCCGCTGTCGTCGTAGTCATCCTTGCCGAGACCTGCCGACGCGCTGAACGTCCACACGTCGTTGGGCGTGATATCGACCTGCCCGGTGAACTGATTCCGGCTGCGATCGGCCAGGTCGTAGTGGCGCATCGCCGGCTGCTCGCCGATCTCCACGAGCAACGCCTCGTCCAGCCCGGAGCCGGTGCGATCAGCCAGCTGGTACTGGGCGCGGAACGACACCCACTGCGAGCCGACCGCGTCCGCGGTCAGCCGCAGGACGTTTTCAGACGAACCTTCGAAAATCCGGAAGTCGTAGCCGTTGGCGTTGTGCGTGTATCCGGCCGTCAAGGCGACCTGGCGCAGTCCCGTCCAGGTGGCGTCCGCATCGAACGTCGTTCGGCTGTGCGCGTACAGCTCCGGTCCCGCGGTTGTCGACTGGCTGATCGACGTGTCGTACGAGACGTAGTCCAGGATGTCCGCGTGCGGCGTTTCGTTGTTGTAGTCGTAGCGCCGCACCTTCGCGGCGAAGCTCCAGTCGTCCACCGGCCGGCTCACGAAATTCAAGTTCGTGGAGAAGACGTGTGCGTCGGCCTGCGCGCTGGGCCTGGGCAAGGGGATCTCTCGCAGGGCCGAGTTAATGGTGAATGGCTGCAGCGGCTCGTCGTTGCTCCAGAATCCGAACGAGATAAAACCCGTGAGCTGCGTGCGCCGCGCCAGCTTCGTATAGCCGGCGGCACTGATCGTTTGCGCCGAGTTGGACGGCCAGAGCGCCATCCGTCCACGGCCGGGCGCGCTGGTCGTATCGGTCAGCGCGAGTGGACTGTCCCAGACCAGCGTGTCATCGAGATTGTCGAACCACGAACCCGCGTAGCCGACCCGGAACATGTTCCGGCCGTTGGTCCACTCGGCGCCGAGGTTGAAGTCGTTGGCGCGCGAGTCGTAGGGCAACGGCACTTCGACGTCGTTGCTGAATCCGAAACTGGCGCCCCACGGCAGCTCGCCCCGGTGCCGCTGGGTCGTGAACGACGCCTTCAGATCGATCTCCTTCGTCGGCGTTGCAAGGAAGTTCACCTGCCCGATGTCGCGCCGCTCCGTGAGGTCGAACTGCGGCGCGATTGGCACGTAGGCATTGAGATTCGCCTGCTGCTGCGCCGAATCAGGCAGCACCAGCGCGCTACCCGATGTCGTGTACGGCGTCTTGGTATCGACGCTGTAGAACTGCGGAATCTCGTTCCACACCCCGGAGATTTTAAGTCGACCGGCCCGCTCGTAGTTCGCAAAGTAATACTGATCGCGCCAGCCGACGTTATCCGCGGCGGCCCGGAACAGCCAGTTGCCATCCGGATCGTCGCGGGCGAAGCGCGCATCCGTGAACAGCACGCCGTCCCGTTCATCCGCGTATCGCTGGAACCGCGCCGGATCGCCCGAGACGCTGTTCAAGCGTCCGCCGAACTCGAACTGGTGCCAGGTCTGCTCGAACAGGCTGCGCGTCGCTTCGGACGCGAGGTCGGGCGTTGCCTGCGCACTCGCCGGCGACGGCTGCGCAGCCGCCGGTTCCGCCGGCTGCGGCGTTGACGGGGTCGGCTGCGATGTGGCCTGCGCGCGCGCCATGGCCGGCGCGGCCACCCCAAGGCACCAGACCATCGGTATCAAGAGAAGCCGGCGCATAGAGGCCTCCGCGCTATCGCATGAAGAACTGGCCCGACGGGTGGTTCGAGCCGTGGACGGTCGAGTGGCAGTTCACGCACGACCGTCCGAACATCCGGTTGCTTTTCTTCGTGGTGATTTCGTCTTTGTCGTACAGAGACGCGGGATGCTTCGTGGCGACATGACACCGCTGACACAGGAACGGCATGCGGACGACGAGCATCCGGTCGTTCGACGAGCCGTGCGGATCGTGGCAGGTGGCGCAGTTCTCCCGCACCGGAACGTGCTCCCACAAGACCGGTCCGCGCATTTCGGTGTGGCAGCTCGTACAGAGTTCGGCAACCGAACTGCCGGTCTTGAGCGCCTTGACGTTGCTGATCGAGCCGTGGGGGTTGTGGCACGACGTGCAGGCCATCTTTCCCTCGCGCACCGGCATGTGCGCGACCGCGCGCTCGGTCTTGGCCACCTGCACGCGATGACACGTGACGCACAGTTGCGTCTCGTTGCCCTTGACGAGCTGGTGCGTGAACGACTTCGGGTTGTGCACGCTGTGACACGTGGTGCACGACAGGTTGCGCCGTTCGTGCGCGCTGCCTTCCCATCCCGCGTGCTCACCGCGGTTGTGACAGGTCAGGCACGTGCCGTTCACGTCGGTCGGCGTCAGCTGCGCGAACTTCTGGATGTGCCCCTTGGCCTCGTCGTCCACGTGGGCCTGGCCGGGTCCGTGGCAGCTCTCGCAGCCGTGCGCCGCTGCCGGCGAGCGCGGATTCTGGGCCTGAGCGTGGGCCGTGCCCTTGAGCGACGTCTCCTGGTCCGTGTGACAGACCACGCACGCGTCGCTCCCGGCATAGCCTGCGGCATGCGCGGACGGCGTGGCCTGGGACGGGGTTGTGGCCTGGGAAGCTGGTGTCGCCTGCGAAGGGGACGTCTGCGATGTTGATAACCCGCCGGACGAGACCGCCCCGCCGGCGCGCACGGTGATCGCGGCAGCAAGCAGACAGAGTGCAGCAAGCCGGAAACGCGGTCCCACGTTGACCTCCATTCGACGAACGACGCGGGCACACCGAAACGGATAAACCTTAAACAGCGACCGATCCGTCGTCAATAACCGGATAGGCCAACTCGCAGTTTTTCCGTCGCATGACTGGCAGATCTGACGAGCACCGACGATCGTCGGGTGGGACGGCGCGGCCACTCGATCTGTTACACCAATCGTGCGGATAGCACGTCCCGTGCCTCGCTCGATACCCGCGCGGGAAACGAGAAGTGGGTCAAATCGAACGTGTTAGGCGACTTCTCGCGCGTCCGGGAAATCGCGCGACTCCGGAGGGCCGGAGTCCCTCTCGAATGCCGGAGGTCGGGCGGTGTTCACGAACGGCCGCCGGACGTCCGTCAGCTGCCGCTCTTCTTCAGGGCGTAGGGTTTCCGCAAGCGCATTAGAGATGCCGGTAATAGCTCGCTGCGCACGGACGCTGTTGCCCGCGTCGTCGGGCGGCGGCGACACGACGGCAATGCCGAACAGGTTGGGATTGGTTTAACCTCCGAGCTTGACCGAGAAGTTGTACATGAACGAGAACTGCAACTTGAAACCGTCGCTGCTGAAGCCATCCGAAAAGTTCTCCCGCCGGCCCCACTGGAGCTCGCCACCGAACGTCACATTCGGCAACGGGGTATACAGCAGGTTGCCGAGCGCGTACTGCCCGGTCTTGAACGCATTTGGCGCCTGCGCATCGGTGTTGTCGTTGTCCTGGCGCGAATAGCCGACCGTGCTGCTGTACTCGTCGCTCCACTTGTGATCGACGAACGCGACGATGCCGACGATGCCAAGGCCCTTGCCGACGACGGGCGAGACAGGATTCGACAGGTTGGCCGCGACACCGATGTCGACCGGAGAATCGTTCATGTAGTTTTGAACGGCCTCGCCGAAGACCAGCTGCAGCCGGATGACATCGTTCCTGGTGGCATTGATGTTGGAGCTGAGATTGATGCCCCAGCCCGCCGCATCGCCCGACAGATCGAACGCGTCGTCCAGGACGTCGTCCCATTTGATCAGCCGCCACATGCCGGCAGCGCGGAGGTAGCCCCACTTCTGCGTCATCTTGTAGGCGCCGGAGATGTCGGGCAGCGGGAACCGCCCCCTGATGTTCTGCAATTCGATGCGGCCCGCGAGCGTCCCGGGGTCGCCGCTGGCGCCGGGGCGCTCGAGGGCGATGGTGAGAGTCCTGTCCCCGGTGAGCGGCATCCAGCGCACCTGGACGTTGCGGAAGGCCACCATGCCTGTCGGGCCCCAGTACTCGAGCGAGTTCGGGAACACGTCCGGATCCATGAACGGGCTCCACGTCTGGCCGGCGCCGAACGCGCCCAGCTCACCGTACGCGTGACGCAGACGGAACGTCGTCTGCCCGGCGTCGACGCCGGTGCCGAACAGCTCGAATTCGAACGTGGTCTTCAGATCCCCGAAGTCCGTCGGCGTCGAGGACCGGACGCCGAGACGGCTCTGACGGACGCCGGCGAACGTGCTGTGGTCGCGTCCGAATTGGTTTTCGAAGGACGGCAGCTTGGTGACGCGCATGGTATCGAACCAGTCCGGATCGATCTGCTTGAAGTCGTGTCCGATATCGAGCATGGCGAACCCATAAATCTCGAACGTCGTCCTCGCAGCGGGTTGGCTCTGTCCGGTGTCCGCATTCCCCGTACTCGGGGGGTTGTCCTGCGCGCGCGCGTGCGGCAACGCACCGAGCACGAGTACTGCCGTCATCAGGCAGACGGAACCCGCGTGCCGGTTCGTCTGCGCGCATCGCATAGTCCTGCCTCGCGACTCGTGTAAAGGCCTCCGCCATTCCCGAGGATCTCCGGAATGGAGGGCTCTCAATCTGACAACGGGTCGCGTGCGTTTTCTCCCGTGATGCGGTTGCGTCTCAGGAACGGACCACTGCGTCGCGGGCGAGCGCCGATGTCTGCCACGCCGTGATGACGAGATCGACGGTCTGACCAGTCTCGAGCGGGCCGTACTGTTCTTCGAACCCGATTCGGCGCAGCGCGTCACGCACGTCGCCATGGGCATCGGCCAGGCGGAAGTCGATGCCACGCGCGGGCAGCGTCCGATTCAGATCCGCCAGGAGCTCGGCGCCGGCGAGATCGATCTTCGGCACTGCTCCGAGAAAGAAGACGACGAGCCGCACCTGATCGGTGCGCGCGGAAAGGAGTGCGAACATTCGATCGCGGACGTACTCCACGTTGAAGTACAGCAATGCTGATTCACATCGAACGACCAGGATACCCGTCGTCCGTTCGTTGTCCGGGTGACGCGAGCGATCGGCGAAGTAGGTTGTGCCAGGGACGCGCGTGAGCTCGGTCACACGCGGGCGTGCGGCCTGGCGGAGCAGCAGCACGATCGAAATCGCCGCGCCGAGCAGCACACCATTCTCGGGACCGGATCCAAGCACGCCAAAGAACGCCACGATCGTCACCGCGAACTCGCTACGGCTGAAGTGCCAGATGTGCCGAAACGCGGACACGTTGACGAGGCTCATGACCGCCGCGAGCACAATGGCGGCGAGCACCGGTTGCGGAAGGTTCCGCAGGAGACCCGACGCGAAGAGCACGACGAAGAGCGTGAACAACGCAGCGATGAGTCCTGACAACGGCGTGCACGCCCCGGCGCTCTCGTTGACCAGCGACTGCGACATCCCGCCGCTTACCGGAAATCCGCGACCGAGCCCGGAAAAAAGATTCGCCGCACCAATCGCCAGGAGCTCCTCGTTGGCATCGAACCGGTTGCCATGCTTCTGGCCGAACATGCGGCCGATCGCTGACGTCTCCACCGCCGCGAGAACGAAGCACGCAATCGCGATCGGCACAAGCTGGTTGAGATCGTGACGGCTCACGTCCGGCAGCCCCATCGACGGCAGCCCCTGCGGAATCGTTCCGAGCAGCGCGACGCCGTGCGCCTGGAGGTCGAACACTCGTGCCGCGATGATTCCGGCGATAACGACAAGGAAGGCCACCGGCCGGTTTTTCAGCCACAGCTTGCCGGCAACCAGCACGGCCAGGGCGGCCATTCCAACCAGCAGCGCGATCGCGTGTGTCTCCCCGAGGTGGCGAATGAAGTGCCCCGAGTTCTCCCAGAAATCACCGTGCGCCCCCTTGAAGCCAAACAGCTTGGGAAGCTGGGTGCTCGCGAGGTAGAACGCCAGTCCGGCCTTGAAGCCGACCAGCACGGTCTCGGAAAAGAACCCGACGGCATTGCCGGCGCGCACGAGCCACGCCGCGAACGCGGCCACCGCAACGAGAAGCGTCACGCATGCGGCGAGTGCCGCGTGCCGCGCGGGATCGCCGCCGCTCAACTCCCCCACCGACGCCCCGATGAGGAGCGACAGCGCGGAGGTGACGGTGACGACGGTGTGCTTCGAACTGCAGAACAGCCAGAAGACCAGCCCCGAAAACAGGCACGCATAGAGACCGGCTTCGGGCGGCAGGCCCGCGAGCGAGGCGTCGCCAATCCCCGCCGGCAACAAGTAGGCGGAGAGCGTGAGACCGGCGACGAGATCCGGGCGCAGCAACGTGGGCCGATACTCCGTCAGCCAGGTCGCGGCCGCGGGCAGTGCGAGGGCGGGACGGAGCGTCACGATCGTGTAACGGCTGGCAAAGCCCGATCCATTCGCGCGGCGGAGAAGAACCCGCAAGAACCCTTGAGAACTCGAGGACCCCCAGGAGCCCCTGAGAGCCGCCTCCGGGATTCGGTAGCCTCTCCGGCCTGACGGAGATCCGGCGCGAGACGGGTGGGCCGCACGTTCGACCAAAGTGCGCCAAGCCATTCCCGCGACGCCATTTCTCGTCCGGCGCCGGATCGCGGCGTCGGGAATACCCCTTGCTCCCTTCAGGCTTTTCCGGGACGCCTGCTCGCGGCTAAGTGATTATCGTGAGGGTGCCGAACCTTCGAGCGATCCCCACGGCCGTCGCGCATCCCTGCGAAGAGACGGGCCCTGGCCGGGGTGAGCAGGCTGCTGAAGTGAGGAAAACAGCCTGCGTGTCAATGCTGAATTACAAATGCCGAATGCCGGACTTCTTTGGTCTCGGCATTTAGCATTTGACGTTCGGCATTGACAGTGGCGCCCCGGCGACAATCGCGGCGCCATCTTTCTGCGACCGCGGAGGCACTCGCATGGACGACTATACCGTCGTACTCAACGCCGGATCATCGAGCCTGAAGTTCTGCGTCTTCGCGCGGCACGAGCTCGAGGCGTGGCGCACGGAGTCGCGCGGGCAGATTGACGGCATCGGCACGTCGCCGCGCTTCTCCGCCAAGGACGGTGCGGGAACCGTGATCGACGAGCGTCAGCTCGACAAGTCGGTCTCGGATGCGCGCAAGGCATTCGATGCGCTCGCGTCCTGGCTGCGTTCGCGGTACAGCGGCGGACGCGTGCTCGGTGTCGGACATCGTGTCGTGCATGGAGGCGCGAACTTCGCGAGTCCGACGGTGATCACGCCGCAGGTGTTGGAGGAGCTGCGGGATCTGATTCCCCTCGCGCCCCTGCATCAGCCGTACAACCTCGCGGCCATCGAAGCGGTGGCGGAGCTCCTCCCCGGCATCCCGCAGGTCGCCTGCTTCGACACGAGCTTTCATCGTGGCCATTCGGCTGTCGCCGACCTGATTCCATTGCCGGAGGATATCCGCCGGGGCGGCGTGCAGCGCTACGGCTTTCACGGACTTTCGTACGAGTACATCGCATCGGTCCTCCCGCAGGTCGCACCGGGGATCGCGGAAGGCCGCGTGATCGTCGCGCACCTGGGCAGCGGCGCAAGCCTCTGTGCCATGAAAACGCGCAAAAGCGTGGACAGCAGCCTGGGGTTCACGGCGCTCGACGGCCTCAGCATGGGCACGAGACCGGGCGCCATCGATCCCGGAGCCATTCTGTATCTCTTTCAGAACCTTGGGCTCTCCGCAAAGGAAGTGGAGACGATTCTGTACAAGAAATCGGGGCTGCTGGGCATATCCGGCATCAGCAACGACATGCGCGTGTTGCTGGAGAGTCCCGAGCCCACGGCCCGTCTGGCGGTGGACTACTTCGTCTATCGCGCCGCCCGGGAAATCGGCGGACTCGCGGCGGTCCTGAGCGGCATCGATGGCCTGGTCTTCACGGCCGGCATTGGCGAGAACTCCGCTGAGATTCGCAGCCGGATTTGCCAGGCATGCGCGTGGCTCGGCATCGAACTCGATCGAGAGGCAAACGCACGCAAGGGTCCGCGCATCTCTCGGACGGACAGTCCGACCTCCGCGTGGGTCATCCCCACCAACGAGGAGCTGATGATCGCGCGGCATACCGGGTCCTTGCTGGGACTCATCGAAGCCCGCGCGTAGCGGGCCGGAACTGGAGTGACCATGACCGCGACCACACGCGCGCGGTGTTCCGCGAGGCGGGTCTGAAAACCTATTGAGATGTCGCGTCCTTGAAACGATCGCGAAACCGATGATCTCGAAACTGCTCCTCGGCTGGTCTCTCATGGCGCTGTGCGTCGTCCTCCACGCGGGCGGCGTCATTGCCGCGGTTCGCTGGGTGAGACGTCGGCCGTATCCTGCCCAACGCTTCCTGCGCTGGACCTGGTTGTTCATCTGCATCGCAGCGTGGGTGATTCTCCTCCACCTCTCGGAGATTACCGCGTGGGCCTTCCTTTACTTCCTGTTGCATGCCATGCCGGATCTTCAGTCGGCGTTCTACTTCAGCGCGGTTACCTATACGACGACCGGCTATGGCGATCTGGTATTGCCCGAACAGTGGCGTCTCGTCGGCGGCATCGAGGCTTTGACCGGCATCCTGATGTGTGCATGGTCCAGCGGGTTCTTCTTCGCGGTGGTGGGGCGCATGTACGAGGCGCAGCCGGCGACGGCCCCGCGCCGACCGATGGACGTGCCTTGAAGCCGTCGATCAACTGGCTGCTCGCGTTCATCCCCATCTCGGTCGGGTTGGAACTTGCGCACGTTCCTCCGCCGTTCCTGTTCGCCTCGGCGGCGCTGGCGATTATCCCGATTGCGCGGCTGATCGTGCTGTCCACCGAGCAGCTGGCCGCGCGGACGGGGGATGCCATCGGCGGCCTGCTGAACGCGACGTTCGGCAATGCCCCCGAGCTGATCATCGCGCTGGTGGCATTGAAAGCCGGCTACTTCGACATGGTGCGGGCGTCGATCATCGGGGCCATCCTTGCCAACCTGATGCTGGCCATGGGAGTGGCGTTCCTGCTGGGCGGCTTGCGGCATCACGTCCAGGAATACAACGCCGCGGCAGCGCGGCTGTACAGCTCGATGATGTTGATCTCGGCCATCAGCCTGGGCGTGCCGAGCGCCTTCAACCGCTTCTTCTCGCCGGCCGGTACGATTCGCGACGAGAAGCTGGTGAATCTCGGCGCCGCGTTCGTCTTGCTCGCCGCCTATGGCTTGTATCTCGTCTTCCTGCTCAAGACACATCCCGATTTCTTCCGGAGCGTTGCCTCAACGAGAGAAGAGCACGAACACGAACGGACATTGTGGAGTCCACGAACGGCGGTCGCCAGTTTGCTGGGTGCGTCCGCGCTCGCGGCGTGGATGAGCGAAATCCTGGTCGGCGCGGCCGAAGGCACCGGGCAGGCATTTGGGATGTCGGATGTCTTCATCGGGATCGTCTTCCTGG
>JBKOZS010000092.1:0-8953 GCA_046726015.1 Acidobacteriota bacterium | reverse complement strand
GCTCCGGATGACACGTCGACTGCGACAGGCGAGCTGCTGGCCTCGGCCGCGCTCACCGAGAATGTCGGGGCATATGCCAAAGTGAGGACGTCACGTGCGTTTGCACTCGATCCAGGCGGACCCGCCGGCGAATCGGACGTGAGCGTGAAAGAGGCGTACGTAGCGATTGACCGCATCGCGGGAGGACCTGTCGGATTACAGGTGGGCCGCCAGCGGTTTCGTGACACTCGCGAGTGGTTCTTCGACGACTATCTCGATGCCGTGCGCGTCTCGGTCGACATCTCATCGTGGCACGTAGAAACGACAGTCGCCGACGGTCTCTTTGCCGGTCCTGAAGCCACCCGTCGCCGCCGCGACCAGCGGCAGGCCATCGCCTCAGTTGCGCGACGGCTGGACAAGCACACGACCGCCACGGCGTTCGTCATCGCGCGCGACGATCGCAACCGGCACGAGCAACCGTTGTGGATCGGCGGGTCGATCACTGGTCGCGCGGCGCGCGCGCTGAAGTACTGGGGAAACGGCGGAGTACGTCGCGGGCGAGCCGGCTCGCTGCGACTCCGCGGCTGGGCGATCGATGCCGCCGCGGCGTTCAGGTTCCCGCTCCCTGCCGCACCAGCGCTCAGCGCAGGCTATGCGGTGGCGTCGGGCGACGAGTCACGATCCGACGGCGTGGACAGCAATTTCCGGCAGACGGGTCTCCAGGACAACAACGCGCGCTTTCACGGCCTCAAGCGATTTGCCTATTACGGAGAGCTCCTCCATCCCGAGCTGAGCAATCTGAAAGTGTTCACAATAGGCGCCGGCATGAAGCCGCTCGAACCGGCATCGATCGACCTTGTCTATCATCGCTACGAACAGCAACGCCTCCGGCGCACGCTTGCCTCCAACGCCCTCGAGGCGACGGGAACGGGCCGATCTGCGCAGCTCGGCGACGAAGTCGACCTCATCGTCTCGGTGCAGCGATTCCGGCCAGTCGACCTGTCAATCGTGACCGGCATCTTCTGGCCGGGACCAGGCGTCGGGTCGCCCACGCGTCCGGCGCGTTTCTGGCGTCCCGAGGTGCGGGTCTTTTTCTGACAGGTTGTTGAAAAAGCCAATGTCAATGCTGAATGCCGAATGCTGAATGCAAAACTCATTGCAATTCGGCATTCGGCATTTGACATGAAGCAATGGCACCGCATTCTCTCCGCAGCCTTGGTTGGGGCTGCTAATCGGTGCGCCGGGCATCTATATCGCCAACGGAATGATTCGGGGCCTGCCCGTCGGCGTGTCGCCCACTGATCCGCTTACGGTGCTGGCCGCCCGCCCTTGGTTTGCTGCTGGTGACCATTACGACGTGCTATGTGCACGCGCGACGCGCTCTGAGGGTTGAGCCGGCGCAGTTGCTTCGTCACGAGTGAGTTTGACGAAACGCAGGTTCATGATTTGCGTCACGGTGTTCCCCCGATGTGGCTGATTTGGCTGTAGCATCTGGGTTCAGGTGTTTTGTGCCGTGTGGGTCGTCCTCAGGATGCATTCGGATTTGGACGCGTGTGGGCGCTCAGGGAGCTGTGATTGGAGAACCCGCGCTGCATTGAACGGCAACTACGAGCCATCGCGAGCAGGGCTTAGGGTGAGACACAATGAGACAAGTTGCACGAGAGCGCACGGAAACGGAAGGAAGTAGACGACACTGGTCGCGAGCAAAGAGGCCCAAGACCGCGGGGAACGGAGCCACGAAAGTCCGTAAACGGTTCTCTGGACCACGTTATCGGGGTTCGAATCCCTGCCTCCCAGCCACCGAAAATATCTTTTGTTTTCAGTGATTTGCGGCTTAGGGTGGTTTCACTCTAGAACTCGCGCGCTCCTCAGAAAAGCGACATGCCGGTCAATTCGGCGAGCTTGGCCGAGACCTGGTCTTGAAAGACTGGGTCTTCCACTTCCCTGGCCGGCGTCTGCGATCGGCGATGATGCCAATATCGGCCGCTGACCGTCGCCGCGCGATCATCGCTGACCGCAAGCCAGGTCTGCGTGAGATACCCCTGTTCGAGATCGTCCGGCGCACTTGGCCCGCCCATCTTCGTCGGAACCCAGCCGGGATCAACGGCATTGCTCAGCACATCGGGCCAGTGTCGCGCGACCGCGAACGCGATCGCAGTCAGATAAAGCTTGCTGTCTGAATACGCCTGGCTGGAGTTCCACCGTCGCTCGCGCCAGTTGATGTCGCGCAGTGAGCTGATGCCACCGCGATGCATGCTGCTACTGAGGTACACGAGTCGGCGCGGACGCTCGATGAGTGCCGTGAGCATGTACGGCGCCAGCGTGTTGACGGCAAGGATGGTCGCATGGCCTTCGGGCGTCGGTGAGCGACCCTTCGTGGACGATATGCCCGCGTTGTGGATGACCGCGTCCATCCGTCCGATGGCGTTCACCTGGGCGGCGATGCTTCGGGTGTCAACGGCGCTCCCAAGATCACCGATGATCACGCCAGCGGAGCGTGACGCAAGATCGTCGAACGCGGCTGCACGCTCGCGAGATCGCGCGTGCAGCACGACCTCATGGCCCTCATCGATGAGCGTCCGCGCGGCGGCACGGCCCAAGCCGTCCGTGCTGCCGGTGATGAAAATACGAGCCATCGCGCTACGGACTCATTCCTCGATTGGTTCGATCGTCACACGTAGGCTCGAAGGTTGCGAACCGCTCCGCTTGATGTCCATGCCTGCTCCTGGAGTGGCGCTCCACAGCCGCGTCAACGGCAGGAGCATAGCTGCGACTGTCGCCCGGAGCGGTCTAACCAGTAGACCAGACGCAGCGGTTCGCAGCCATCGGCGAACGGGCCGGCTGAGGGCGATTCACGCTACATGCGAAGCGTATCGATAAACGCCGCCAGTGCCGCCGGCTGTTGCCGTCGACTCGGGTAGTACAGGAAGTACCCGGGAAACGGCGAGCACCAGTCCTCGAGCACGCGCACGAACGTGCCCTTCGTGAGATGCGGCTCTGCGTGTTGCTCGGCCAGGAACGCTAAGCCGACCCCATCGAGGGCCGCGCGGATCACCAAGTCGGTGTCGTCCACGATCAGCGGCCCGTTGACGGCGACGGTTAGCGACTGTTTCCCCTTGTCGAACTCCCATCGGTACATGCCCTGCGAGCCGTGCCGGAAGTTGATGCACCGGTGACGAAGAAGATCGCGCGGCGATTTCGGCTTCGGATGTGACTTGAAGTACGCGCGCGATCCGACAATCGCCGGCCGATGGTCCGGCGACACACGTACCGCGACCATGTCCTGCGCGATGTACTCACCGAATTGGATGCCGGCATCATATCCACCCGCGACGAGGTCGATCCGGCCGTCATCGGTTGTGATGTCGAGCACGATGTCCGGATACTGGCGCGCGAAGGCTCCGAGCCGCGGCGCAAGGACAGTCTTCGCCGCCAAGCGCGAAGCGACGATGCGCACGCGGCCGGCCGGTTTGTCGCGAAGACCGGTGAGCTTCTCCAGTGCGCCGCGAATATCGGCGAGCGCTGGCCCGAGATGTGCGATGAGCTCCGCGCCGGCGTCGGTCGGTGCGACACTGCGCGTCGTGCGCGCCAGGAGACGGACGCCGTGTCGCTCTTCCAAGGCGCGAATCGAGTGACTCAGCGCCGACTGCGACACGCCCAGCCGTTTGGCCGCGCGCGTAAAGCTGCGTTCTTCGGCAACCGCCATCAAGGCAGACAGCACGTTCAGGGCGTTGTCCATTTCTGAATGGTACTCATAAACCTTAGTTCATTTTGCCATCTAGTCGAATGGCCGTCGCCGCCGTACCGTGGAATGGAAGGACGTTGACCGACGACCACGACGGACGCCGACAGAACGAAAGGCAAGGATTTCTTGAAGAGAGGATCTCGAACATGAGCACGCGACGCAGTAATGGTCGTGAGGCCGCGGAAACGGACTCCATCATGAACTTCGAGCGGCGCAGGTTCCTGAAAGCGGCTGGTATTGCCGCTGCAGGGGCAGCGCTGCCTATCAGTGCCGCATCGTGGGCGGGTCCGGCGGCAGATCAATCACGGCAAAGCATTCAGAGGGGGGCATACACAATGAAGACGCGGAAACTGGGAGGCTTGGAGGTGTCGGAGCTTGGCTTCGGCAACATGGGCCTCAGTGGCGGACACTACGGTCCGGGTGTGGACAAAGCCCAGGGCATCCGTGTGATTCGCGACGCCCACGAGCGCGGCGTCACGTTCTTTGATACCGCGGAAGTTTACGGTCCCTACGTCAACGAGGAACTGGTCGGCGAGGCCCTCGCGCCTGTCCGCGACAAGGTCGCCATCGCCACGAAGTTCGGCTTCAAGATCGACGGCACGAACGGGTTGGACAGCCGGCCGGAGCGGATCCGGCGGGTCGTCGAGGAATCGCTCAAGCGCCTCAGGACTGACCACCTCGATCTCTACTACCAACACCGCGTCGATCTGACCGTGCCGATCGAAGACGTGGCGGGCACGGTCAAGGATCTAATCAAGGCCGGGAAGGTCCTCCACTTCGGGCTCTCGGAGCCGAGCGCGAAGACCATTCGCCGTGCGCACTCGGTTCAGCCGGTTGCCGCCATCCAGACCGAATACTCGCTCATCGAAAGAAGCCCGGAACACAACCGTGTGCTTCAGGCGTGCGAGGAGCTTGGAATTGGCTTCGTTCCGTGGGGGCCGCTAGGACAAGGCTTTCTGCCGGGGAAGATGGATGTGAACGCACAGTCCACTTTCGACCCGAAGACCGATCTGCGAGCGACGTTTCCACGCTTCTCACCGATGGTGATGAAGAACAACCAGCCGATCATCGAGCTTTTGACGACGTTCGGTGCCAAGAAGGGCGCGACGCCCGCCCAGATCGCACTGGCGTGGTTGATGGCGCGGAAGCCCTGGATCGTTCCGATCCCCGGCACGACCAACATGGATCACCAGCGCGAGAACATGGGCGCGATCAGTGTCCAACTCACGCAAGCGGACCTTCGCGAGATCGAGACGGCGTTCTCCCGGATCGAGATCTATGGTGGCCGCATGGATGCGAGGCAGATGGCGCAGATCGGCCAAGACGGAGACTGATGGAACCCAAGCCGCCTGCGTCGTTTGCTGCGCTCACGTTCGCAAGCGCCTCAGGCCGCCCTGAACCATGCGCAGATTAGGGAGAACGCATGACCATGAGCAACCTCAGCGTCCGCATCGGCGCCGAGCGTCCCTGCGCAGGGACATCGCCCATCGCCGAGACCGTGGCCCGCGGGTCCTGCGGGGACTGAGCGTGCTGCTCGGCCTGCTCGTGGTCGGAGGCGGGTGCGAAGCCGGCCAGGATTCGACGTCAGGGTCGCCCGCTGTAGTTGCCGCGGATGACGCACCGGCATCCGTGCGACAGGAGGAATCACGCATGTGGATGACCGTCGGCGAACGTCGCTTCGCCATCACCTTGACCGACAACGCAGCCGCGCGTGCGTTCGCGGCACAACTGCCGTTGACGCTGGACATGAGCGAGCTCAACGGCAACGAGAAGCACGCCGACTTGCCGAAAGCGCTGCCCGCGAATGCGAGCCGACCAGGACCGATCCGCGATGGCGATCTGATGCTGTATGGCACGAAGACCCTGGTTGTCTTCTATTCGACGTTCAACTCGTCGTACTCGTACACCCGTCTAGGCCGCGTCGACGACCCCGCCGGCTTGGCCCAGGCGCTCGGTCCGCACGGTGTCCGGGTTGTGTTTTCCAAGGACTAGTTTCTGAGTGACACAGGGCGCGCATACGATGACGATGTCCGCCGAGGCCGTCCCACAGGCGAGCCGCTACATCCGGCCTCGCTTCGGGTCAGCCTTGACCGCCAAAAGCCGGGCGTGTAATCCCGCGCTTCCCTCGCCCCGTAACACCATGGATTCAACAGACAGTAGAAATGTCCGACTGAGCAAAGTACACGCTTGGAGCCGGGCGCTCGGCCTCATGCTGCACGGATGAGCGGAAATCGTCCCCTAACACCCAACCAAGCTCATCCGCATTCCCTCGACCCGTTCTCAACGAACGTGCGGTACCACGCCGGCAACGCCTGATCTGTCCACACCGTCGAAGACGATGCAATCGCGCACGCCGCGGAGGTGGAGACGCGCATGGGTCGTCATGTCGAGGCATTGATTCAGGACGTGCGCTTCAGCCTCCGGTGGTTGCTGCGAGAACGCGCGTTCACGGCAACTGTTCTCGTCACGCTCGGCCTGAGCATGGGTTCGACGACCGCAGTACTCACGCTCGTCGACGTCCTGCTGCTGCGGCCGCTTCCGGTTAAGTCCCCAGAACGACTCTTCACTCTGTCCGAGCAGGGACGAGACGTCGACCTCAATCCCTCGTACTACTCGCACGCGTTCTACGAGCACTTGCGGAACTCGAATCCTGTCTTCGGCGACTTGCTCGCATCGTCGACGGTCGTGTCATCCGGCGTCAACCTCTCCGACGGTACGGTCACGGATCGCGTGCGCTGCGAGCTCGTATCCGGAAACTACTTCGACGTCCTTGGCGTTGGCGCGGCAGCAGGGCGGATCCTGAGCGCTGACGACGATCGGACACCAGGAGCGCATCCGGTCGTTGTTCTGAGCTACGCGTTCTGGCAACGCCGATTCGCGGGAGCGCCGGAGGTCGCAGGGCGGACGGTGTCCGTCAACGGCACCCCGTTTACCGTCATAGGCGTGGCGAAACGCGGCTTCTTCGGCACGAGACCTGGCTTCGGGCCGGACGTCTGGGCGCCGCTGATGATGGTCGAGCCGATGACAGCCGGCGGCATCCGTCCGTTGGAACGCAACCAGAACTATCTGGAGATGATGGTTCGTCTCGAACCGGCCTTGGAGGCAGGACACGCCCAGGCAATGGCGACGACCATCTATGCCGCCTGGCTCGACGAGAGCCCATCGTTCAAGCCGCGCAGTGCAACCGCATCCACACTGAACCTGACGGCGGCGCCGACAGGACATTCACTGCTGCGTGCGCAGTACGGTCAGCCTCTCCTGCTGCTGACGGGTTCAGTACTCCTTCTCCTGCTGATCGCCTCCGTCAACATCGCGACGTTACTGATGTCGCGGGCCACGGCGAGAGCGAGAGAAATTGCTATCCGCACCGCCGTGGGTGCCACGCGCTATCGTCTCGTTCGTCAGCTCATCACGGAGACCGCGTGCATCGCGACGATTGGTGGTGCGTGCGGCTGGTTCGTGTCGTTGTATTTCGAACGGCTGATGTTGTCGTTCCTTCCGGCGAGTGCGGAAGCATGGCAGTTTTCACCCGACCGGCGAAGCTTTGCATCCGCATGCCTCGTGGCGTGTGCGAGCGGTCTGCTGTTTGGTCTCGCGCCCGTCGTGCAGGTCGCTCGTCACCAGGCCGTCACGTTACGAAGCAGCCCCGGAACCGCGCGGAGAGTCTGGCGCATCCTCGACTCGCGCGAAATGCTCACAATCGTCCAGATCGCGTTGACGATACTGCTGGTCACGGGTACCGGACTGTTCGCGCGGACGCTGCAGAATCTTCGGGCTGCGGACATGGGCTTCAACCGTGACCACATCGTGCTCGCTTCGATAGATCCGGCCAAGAGTGGCTACCCCAGACCGCGAACGGGTGCCTTCTTCCAGGAACTGCTCCAGCGCCTGCGATTGCACCAGAACATCGAAGCAGTGGGGTTGGCCAGCCACGGCACGCTGAGCGGGGTGCTGCCGGCGGGAACCCGTTTCATGAGCACGCAAATGCACGCCGACGCCGCACGGGAGCCATCGAGCAAGAACCTCACCGTTCACCAGAACGTCGTCAGCTCGGGATACTTCGCGGCATCCGGCATCGCGCTCCTCCGCGGCCGGGGCTTCACGGAGTTCGATCGTGGCGAGAATGCGCAGGTGGCCATCCTCAATACAGCCGCGGCGCACCTGCTCTTCGGCACCGATGATCCGATCGGCAGGCGGTTAGGGTCGGGTCGGCAGGGGCCAACCAACCTCGAAGTTGTGGGCGTGGTAGAGAACGCGAAGTACCTGAGTGTGCGGGAAACGCCAATTCCGACTGTGTACCTACCGTTCCGTGACGGCAGCCCAATGACCCTGCACGTCAAAACGCGCGCGGATTCGCGCTCGGCGTTGCGCGTCATCGAGCAAGAGGTGAAGGCCCTGGATCCGAGGCTGCCGCTCTACGACGTTCAGACCATTGAGGCGCGCGTCGACGATGCGCTTCGTCAGGAACGGCTGGTGGCGACCTTGGCAACCATCCTCGGCGTGTCGGCCATGCTGATCGCTGCAGTCGGCATTTACGGCCTGATCAGCTTCTCGGTGGCGCAACGAACGCGTGAAATCGGCATACGAGTTGCCCTTGGTGCAGAGCCGCGCCAGATCGTGTTGATGGTACTCGGGCGAGCCGCGCTGCTCGTCGCCCTTGGAATTGCCGTCGGACTGCCGGTTGCAGTGGGCTCGTTTCGCGTCGCCGCCACCTTGCTCTTCGGAGTGAGACCTTGGGACCCGGCGACCCTGGCGGGCGTGCTCACCGTCGTAATCGTTGTCGGCGTTTCGGCGGGTCTGGTTCCCGCCGGAGTTGCGGCCCGAACAGATGCCTGGAACGCCTTGCGGCACGATTGAGTCGGCGCCGAAGGGGCCTCTCACGCGGCACGGATGAGCGAGGGTCGAAAATCGTCCCTAACACCCAGCCAATTCTCAATCCTTTTCCAATCAGAACTTACCGACACCTATCTCGCGGCTTGAATACGGATCCACGGAAGTGAGACACGCGAAACACGTCCCCGGGTAACGCCCTCATCTTTCTTTCAGCAAGATTGGCGCTTTTTCGCGCATCTCCGTCCAACAAAGCTTCTGGTCTGTCCCAGTGAGACACGAATGAGACAAGTTGATCAGCACCAGCCCACATTATTCACGACTGTTGACGAAGGCGGTGTAGACGAAGTCGTGCGGAGTGTAAGCGACTGCGTCGGTGCTGTATCGAGAGAACAGGAC
>JBKOZS010000091.1:0-28081 GCA_046726015.1 Acidobacteriota bacterium | reverse complement strand
CGCATCGACGTTCCTGAAGGACATCACCACGATTGACGCAGCCACTCCCTGCGAGAGGGTCGCCCGCGCCGTGACGCTGGTCACCGGGCTGGCCGCGAAGGCGCGCCAGATCTCGGCCGTCCCGCGCACGCCGTTCTGGCGCCGAACGAGTGTCCACGTCAGACCCGTCGTCGTAATGCCCGTAACGGTCGTCGGGCTCGCAACGTCGACGTTATCTCCCGAGATGAACGCCAGGAGCAGTTCGTTGGGCGTAGTCGTCGAGAACGCAGGGCTCGTGATCGTCGTCGCGCGCGCGGAGCTTCCACGAGATACCGTCGCACCCACCGCGATCGGCGGCACGCTCGCGACGCCGGTGAAGTTGACGCCCGTTACGCTGGCGCCGCTCACCGTCACGCTCTGGCTTGCCGGCGTGTAAGTCGCCCCCGCCTTCGTCGGCGTAACAGTGTAGGTCGCGTTCAATAGTCCGCTGAACGAGTAGGTGCCCGACGCGTCCGCCGTCGTGGTGAGCGACGCGCCGCCGCTGAGGGTCACGGTCGTGCCCACGCCCACCGACGCCGGCGTAATCGTGCCGGAGATCGAGAACGTCGGAATCGCGGTGGCCGTGAAGTTGACACCCGTAACGTTCGCGCCCGCGACGGTGACCGACTGGGTCGCCGGGCTCATCGTGAACCCGCTCTTGACCGGTGTCACCGTGTACTGCCCGTCGGTCAGGCCGCCGAATGCGTAGTTGCCTGAGGCATCGGCCGTGACCGTCGCCGTCGCCGCTCCGCTCAAGCTGACCGTTGCACCCGAGCCGCCGCTAATCGTGCCCGACACGGTGAATGTCGGCGGCGCTCCGGTGAAGTTCACGCCGGTCACGCTCGCTCCGCCCACGGTGACTGCCCGGCTCGCGGGCGTAAACGTGAAGCCTCCACTCTTGCTTGGCGTCACGGTGTAAGACCCGTTGGCCATTCCGCTGAACGAGTAATTGCCTGAAGCGTCAGCCGTGACCACCGCGCTGGCCGCTCCGCTCAGCGTCACGGTCGCGCCAGCGCCGATGGCAACCGGCGTAATGGTTCCGCTGATGACAATCGGCTGCGCGGTGAAGTTGATCCCGGTCACGTTCGCGTTCGAAACGGTGACAGCCTGGCTGGCCGGCGAGAACGTCAATCCGCTCTTCACCGGGCTCACCGTGTAGCTGCCGTTCGCCAGGCCGGAGAACGAGTAGTTCCCCGATGCGTCAGCGGTCGTCGAGGCTGTTACCGCGCCCGTCAGGTTGACGGTCGCGCCGGCGCCGCCGGCGATCGTGCCGGAGACGCTGAACGTCGGAACCGCCTGGCCCGTGAAGTCGATTGCCGTGACGCTCGAACCCGTGACCGTCACCGCGCGATTCGCGGGAGTGAACGTGAAGCCGCTCTTCGTCGGCGTCACGGTGTACGACCCGTTCGCCGTTCCGCTGAACGTGTAGTTGCCAGACGCGTCAGCCGTGACCACCGCGCTTGCGGCTCCGCTCAACGTCACCGTTGCACCCGCGCCAATGGCGAGCGGGGTGATCGTGCCGCTGATGACGACCGGCTGCGCCGTGAAATTGATCCCGGTCACATTGGCATTCGAGACCGTAACGGCCGCGTTCACTGGAGCGAACGTGAAGCCGCTCTTCACCGGCGTCACGGTGTAGTTGCCGGCGAGGAGCCCGGTGAAGGTGTAAGCGCCGGACGCGTCAGCGGTCACGCTGGCTGTCGAAGCGCCCGTCAGGTTAACGGTCGACCCGGCGCCGCCCGCGATCGTGCCCGACACGCTGAAGGTCGGCGCCGCCTGGCCGGTGAAGCTCACGCCGGTCACGCTGGCGCGCGCCACCGTCACGGAACGGTTCGCCGGCGTGAACACCGATCCCGTCTTCGATGGCGTCACGGTGTAGGAGCCGTCGAGCATGCCGCTGAACGAGAAGCTGCCGGACGCGTCAGCTGTCGTGACCGCGCTCGCTGCCCCGCTCAACGTCACGGTTGCGCCGTTGCCAATCGAGGTGGGCGTGATCGTGCCGCTGATCACCACGGGCTGGGGCGTGAAGTCGATCGCGGTGACGCTGCCGCCGGCAACCGTCACCGGCCGGCTCGCGGGATTGAACGTGCAGCCGTTCTTCGACGGCGTCACCGTGTACGAGCCGTTCGACAGGCCGCTGAACACGTAGTTGCCGGCCCCGTCGGCGGTTGTCGTGCCGGTTGCGCCGCCGCTCAGCGTCAGCGTGGCGCCGCCACAACCAGCAATCGCCGCGATGGTCCCCGAGATGGTCGCGCCTGCCGTCGTGAAGCTCGCCGCGGGGTTTGCCGCTGCCGGGAACTGCGCGGTATTCGACGCGGCGTCCGCCGAGCTCACCCGGTAGAAATAGGTCGTGTTCGGCGCGAGCGACGTCACCGAGAGGCTGTGCGCGGTGACCGGCGTCGCGTTGCTGACGACCGAGATCAACTGCGCAGGATCGGTTCCGTATCGCACGATCGAATCGGACGATTCGTTCGTGGTCCACGTGACGAGCGCCGAGTTGAGGCTCGGGGTGGCCGCGACGTTGGTGATTGCCGGCGGCGTCGTGTCCGCTCCATACGTGACGGTATAGGCGCCGGAACCAGCGGCGAAGATCGCGTAGGACACACCTTTGATCGTCTGCGTCGTGAACGTCACTGACGAGCCGTTCAGCGTGACGGAATTGATCGGCGCGGCGCCGACCACCGCCGGCACGAGCGCCTGCAGCCCGGTCGCCCCGGCGCCGACGGCCACCGTGAATGACAGCACGTTGGCGTTCCACGTAATCGACGAGAACGTCGAACTGTTCCGTCCATCGAGCCAGTCGAGCATCTGCCTTGCCGCGATTACCGGCACGCCACGCGCCTTCGCGGACGCGACGATGGCCGCCGAGCCCGTCGCCCCTTCCGAGGGGTTGAAGTCGGTGTGCATGTTCGCAGTCACCACGCCGTAGTAGCCGAGCGGGCCGAGGGCGTTGTCGAGCAGCGTGTTGATGTGCGTCGAGTATGTCTGCGCCGACTCGTCGGTGATCTGCGTGTTCGCCTGGTAGACGTCAATCATCTGGCCGGCCGATGTCGCGAACCGCATGGGCATGCCGGAACCCGTGTAATGTCCCGGGCGATCCTGGACCCACGTGCCGGGCCAGTAGTAGTAGCTCGTATCGAGCCGGATGCCGTTGTTCAACTCGACCTGCGGCTGGGTGGCGTAATCGCTCCAGACGATGCAGTGCGTACGGTTCGTTGCCGGCGCGGGCACCTGCGGATAGGCGCCGATAAACTGGGTGAGCTGCGTGTTGTAGAAGCTCGCCAGCGTTGTCGGTGTGTAGTCGCTGCAGTTCGTGTTGACGTGCAGCGCCACTTCGAAGCCTTGCGCCACGTAGCTGGCCGCGTCCGCGTTGCTCAACGGTGTATTCGGGAAGATGTACGACGTGCCGCGGATGCACTCCCAGTTCGCCACGTTACAGCCCACCGGGCTCTGGGCCAGATAGGTGTCGAAACGTCCTGCCGTGCCGCCGTTCGCGTGATCGTCGCCACTCATGATCACGGCCGCCTTGAGCATGCGCGGGAAGTACCAGAAGCGCGGCAACGGCTTCTTGTTCGCGTTGATCGAGAGAACGATGTTCCACAGGAGCCGCTGCTGCTCGTCGGCCTGCGGAATCGCAACCTTCGAGAAGTCGATCCAGTCGGGCTGTATGTCGCCGACCTTTGCGCCAAAGAACAGGTCGTCGCTGCGAATCGGCGTCTGCCCGTCGCGTTCCTGCCCCGACCATGCGGAGTTTCCCTGGCGGGTCAGGACGATCGAACGTGCCAGGTCGTAGGTGAACGCGACCGCGTTCCCGGTGCCGACCTGCCGTTGCGTGACGGCCGGATTCGCCGTGGCGGTGGTAGCAGTTGAATACAGCGTGGCAACTGCCGTCGCGCCGTTCAGCGTGTAGCGATCCGCGGTGCCATGGAACTGCACCGTCTGATTGACGATGCCGACGCCCGGCCCGGACGCGGTGTTCACCAGCAGGTAGGCGTTGGCCAGCGTTGATGCCGCGTCGGTCAGGCCGAGCAGCCCCGCGAGCTGCTTGTCGGGACGCATGGCAATAAGGTTGCCGCCTGCGGTGACCCAGTTCGTGAACATCGTCACCTGCGCTGCCGTCAGCGTCATTTCGCCGAGGATGACGACGTCGTACCCGCCGAGCATCGTGCTCGTCACGGTCGTGAGATCGGCAGTCGCAAAGGCGTTGAGACCTTCAGTCCGCAGGATCTCCGGGTAGTAGCTCGAGAACGGGTTGCTGTTTGACGTGACGACCAGCACGGGACCGCCTGGTCCCTGCGTGGGCGGCGGCGGCGGAGGCGCAGACGTCGTGAAACTCCACGTGAAGTCGTTCGCGGTGGCATTGCCCGCGACGTCCTTTACGCCCGCTTTCACGACCCCGGTGTAGATAGTCGAGTAGGCCAGTGCCGCCGACGGCGTCAGCGTGGCCGTTCTCGTGCCGGCATCGTAGGTCACCGTGGCGGCCACGCTGGTTCCGCTCGGGTTGCGAAGCAGAAACGTTGTCGTGTTGATCGTCGTCGCGTTGAGCGCCTCGTTGAACGACGCCGTAACGGTCGTATTGGTGCGGACGCCGGAGACATTGGCCGGCGGCGTAACGGTCGTCACGATTGGCGGCGTCGTGTCGGGCGCGGTGGTCGTATTGAACACCACGTCGACGAAGTACGACTCGCCAAGGTACGTGTTGATCGGGAACGAACCGGCAGGACCGTACGAATACACACCGTTCGGTCCGTCGACGCCGCTGCGCAGCGCATGCAGCGGCGGCGTATCGACGCCGTTATTCGTGAAGTAATTGTCGGGCCCGGAGTAATGGCCGTTCGGCGCGTGATACGAGATCACGTAGGTCGTATTTGCCGAAATCGCGATCGGTGTCGGGAACGCCACTTCCTGCCAACCGGAAGCGGTCTCGCCGGAGAACGTGGCAACGCCGAGTTGCGTGCCGCTGGTCGTCCACAACCGCGCCGTGTGGGTGCCGGTATTGGCCGAGGCCTTGTAGAACCGCGCGGCCATGATGAAGCCGGCCACATCCGAGCGGAACTTCGTGCCGAGCTCGACCGCGCCCGGATCACCGTCGTCGGCGGGCACGGGCACCGCGGTCGGCGCCCAGATGCTGCACGGACAGACGATGGGCGGCGGCGGCGTGGCCCAGGTCGTAAACGACCAGGTCACGTTGGCCGCCAGTGCATTCCCCGCGACGTCCTTCACGCGGGGATCGGTGCTGCCGCCCTTCACCGTGGCGACGTATGTGCTCCCGAGCTGCAGCGCCGTTGCGGGCCGGAGCGTCGCCGTCCGGCTCGTTGAATCGTAGGTCACGGCTGCGTTGATCATCACGCCCGAGTTGTCGCGCAACTCGAACGTGCCCGGCGAAGCGCTGCCTTCCTTTGCGCCCGTGCTCGACGAGATCGTGGCCGGATCCATCGCTTCACTGAACGTCGCGGTGATGGCTGTGGCCGGATCAACGGATGTGGCGGCGGCCGCGGGGAAGGTTCCGGTGACGGTTGGCGGCGTGGTATCGACCGGCGGCGTCGTGTTGAACACGACATCCACCCAGTAGTTCTCCGTATTGAACGTCTGGTTCGGGAAGGCGGCCGACGCCGAGTAAACGTAGACGCCGTTTGAGCCGTCGGTGCCATCGCGCAGCGCGTGCAGCGGCGGATTGTCGACGGCGCTCGTAAAGAACGGATCGGTGCCGGTGTAGTGGCCGTTCGGGGCGTGGTACGACACAACGTATGTCGTATTTGCCGAAACCGGCACCGCCGACGAGAAATTCGCCTGCTGCCAGCCTGACGCGGTCTCACCCGTAAAAGTCACGCTTGCCAGGAGAGCTCCAGCGCTCGTCCACAGGCTGCCGGTGTGGGTGCCGACGTTTGCGCTGGCCTTGTAGAAGCGGATGCCGGTGATGTAGCCGGGGGTCTCCGTTCTGAATTTCATCCCGAGCTCGACCGACGCGGGATCGCCGTCATCGATCGGTGCCGGCGGCACGACGTTCGAGGCCCACACGCTGCACGGACACGTGCGCGTCGCGGCAACGTTGATGGCGACGCCAGGCGACGGCGTTTCCATGTTGCCGGTGTCGTCGTAGCCGCGGCTTCTGATCGTGACGACGCCACTGCCGGACACGACCCAGCTGAACGACCAGCTCGTCGTCCCGGTTGCCGGACGCCAGGTCGCGCCGTTGTCCACCGACACTTCGACGCCGGAGACGATGCCGCCGCCGGACTCGGTGGCGGAGCCGCTGATGGTGATGGAGGTGCCGGCGGTGAAGTTGGCGCCATTCGCCGGCGACGTGATCGTCGTGGTCGGCGCGATGGCGTCGACCGAGGCCGACGTCTGCACCAGGCCCGCCTGCAGCGTGGTCGCCTGCACGCCCATGTCGGCGAACAGGTTGACCGTTGCCTGTTTCATGCGCACGTCGACCGCGGGTCCGGCGCGATCGTGATTCGAGTCGAGGCCCCACGCCCACTGCACGGTGCCGGCGCCAAAGACCTGCGCACCGCTCGGGTGCCGATAGAGCGTCAGGCTGTGCGTGACGGTGCCGGGTCCGAATGTCGACCCGTTGTCGAGAAGTTTTCCGGAAACGTTGCGTGTCGTCGTCGACAGTCTGATCAACCCGAGCGGACGGAACCCATTATCTACGTCCCCGTCCCACTCGTACCCGAGCACGCCGTTCGGAAGGGTGGCGGTGGCCCCGGCCGCCAGCGTCGCGACGCTGGTGTTGCGCCAGAACCGCGCCTTGCCGTCAGCCGCAGGCACGAGCATCGTGCCCGTGTCACCATCGTTGACGAGAAAGAGGGTGCCGGTCAGCGCGTTCTCGGGGCGGCCGCCGTCCCCGGGCGGGCTGAAGCGTGCGTCGCGCCAGGTGCCGGTCCAGGTCGGCGTCGCGGGATCGAGGACACGACCCGCGTGCGTCTCCTTGTAACAGACCAGCGTGCGGTACGGCGTGTTCGTCCCGTCGATGCTGTTTTCCCAGCGCGTCTTCCAGAACACCTCGTTGCCGCTGAAGAACGCGAGGTTCACGCCCGCCGCGCGAGCGGCCTCGACGTTGGCGCGCTGCTGCCCCGACCAGTATTCGTCGTGACCGTTGGAAACGAAGATCTTGTGCTCGAGAATCTCGGCGCCGCGACGATCGGTATCGACTCCCGTGGTGTAGCTGACGTCGTATCCGTTGGCTTCGAGCCACCGCACCATCGGGTACTCGGCGTTGAACACGAAATCCTCTGGACCCGTGCCGCGCGTGGTGATCGGCCGGTTGTAGCTCACCTTGTACGCGCGGCCCGGCGACGTCCCCGGCCCTCCGACGTAGAGACTGTTGCCTCCATACGTGTTGTAGGCCTGCCACGTCGTATCGGATGTCTGGAACAGGATGTCGGACCGGCCGACGTCGTCACGCACGACAAAGAAGATGTGGCTCGCGCCACCGGTATCGTTGCGCGTGAGCTTCGCGAAGTAGATCCCCGAGACCGCGCTGGTCGGAACGGTCCAGGACGCGGACACCGCCCAGTTACCGCAGTCGACGAGGCCGCTCGTGGCGTTCGTCAAACAGTTCGGCTGGTTCTGCGGCAGAGATGCCGACGGCGCGATCGTCGCGATCTTCCGCGCGCCCATGCCTCCGTAGTAGCCCATCCGATAAATATCGACGGAGTACGCGCTGGCTGACGTATCGATCTTGAAGGACTGCACGCCTCCAGGCGCGACGCTGATGTCGGTCGCGAATCCCTGGATGCCGGCGTCGCCCGCGCCCGAGACGTCCCACTGACTCGCGGGATCGCCAGGGTTCTGATTCTCGCAGGCGATCGGGTTGACCGTCGGTCCACAGGCGCTTGCAGCGGACACGGGCGGCTGCTGGGTGCCGCCCAGCGCGATTGCGACGAACGCCGACGCGAGCAAGGCCCGCACGCCGATCCGCCGACACGTTTCAAATCGAGTCCGATTCGCCATCACGCTCCTGCGATCGCGCAGCGCCGAAGTCGCCGCGCGATCGAACAACCGCATCCCACGCACGAAAGCCGACGCTTGCGCGATTTTTGTCTCCGCTTGGAAGGACTGCCGGACGTCCGATTCGTGCGGCGCGATCAGCGCGCCGTGCGCTCACGTGTCGCGAGCGCCGAGCCGAGCGTCATCAGGCCCGCACCGAACAGCAGCATCACGCCGGACTCCGGCGGCGCGCCTTCGCTGCGGATATACAAGAAGAGAATTCCGGCCATCCAGAGGCACGCAGTGAGCAGCATCGGCCACCAGCTGCGCGCAGGTGACGCCGGACGCTCCGCACGTGCGAACGACTCGACGGCGAGACTCTGGGTCGTCATTAGGTCCTCCGATTCAATTGTTCTGGGGTGCGCGTGTTCACCACGCGCATGAGCCGAGATAGCAACGGGCGGGCCAGCCGAACGAGATAGTCCTGAGTCGCGAGTCGCGAGTCGCGAGTCCCGAGTCTCGAGTCATCGGTCAGTGATCCGATCCGGGACACGGAAATTGACTCGCGACTCAGGACCAGGGACTAGGGACTAGGGACTCGGGACTCAGGACTAGGGACTCGGGACTCGGGACTCGGGACTTTCCCAACTCAGAAGGCTTCCAGATCCCGAACTTTCTTCCGCGTTCCGGCAGACGTCACCGGTTCGCGATCGCCGTCAGACGTCCGCGCAACTCCTGTAGCAGTGTGTGGTTAGCGGCAACGCCGAATGCTGGAGAGGGGTTTGCTCAATGGCGGGCACACCGCCATGAAGACTGCCTCGAGCGCCACGCAGGCGATCCCTGCGACGTCCGTGCTTGCCGACCTGCGCGAAATGGTCAGCGAGCAGTTTGAGTACCGCGAGGTCCTCCGCCAGATGACCCTGCGCGATCTCACGCTGCGCTACAAGCAGACGGTGATGGGCTTCGGCTGGGCCGTGCTGATGCCGCTGGTGAACACCGCGGTGTTCTCCGTGATCTTCACGCGGGTGGCGCCGCTCGACGTCGGCATGCCGTACCCGCTTTATGCGTTCTGCGGGCTGCTCGCCTGGAACTTCTTCGCATCCGCGCTGCGGTTCTCGGTGACCTCGCTCACCAGCAACCAGGTCCTGGTGAGCAAGATTTATTTCCCCCGCGAGATCTTTCCGATTGCTGCGGTGCTGGTCGCGCTGGTCGATTTCGCGGTCGCGATGGTGCCGCTGGTCGCGCTGATGGCGTACTACCGCGTGCCCGTTGGCGCGTCGCTGGTGCTCCTGCCCGTCGTGATTGCGATCCACGCGATCTTCACTGCGGCGATCGGACTGCTGCTGGCAATGGGCAACCTGTTCTACCGCGACGTCAAGTACCTCTTCGAAGTCGTGATCACGATGTGGATGTTCGCAACGTCCGTGCTCTACCCGGTAGAGCGGGTCGGCGGACACCTCGGGACACTCTTGGGCCTCAACCCGATGACGGGGATCATCGACGCGTATCGCTCGGTGCTGTTGCTGGGCACCTGGCCGTCGCCCGCGCTGGCGGCCGCCGCGATCGTCTCGATTGTCCTGCTCGCGTTCGCGTGGTTCGCATTTCACCGATCTGAATTTGCGTTCGCGGAGCACCTCTAATGGCGTCGTCAGGGATCATCGTCGAGAACGTCTGGAAGAAGTTCCGTCGCGGCGAGCGCCACGACACGCTGCGGGATCTCGTCCCGTCGCTGGTGCGCCGCGCGTTCCGTCCGCAGCCGGCCGGGCTCCAGGCGGAAGAGTTCTGGGCGCTGCGCGACCTGTCGTTCACCGTGAACCCGGGCGAGGCGCTCGGCGTCATCGGCCCGAACGGCGCCGGCAAGTCCACGCTGCTGAAGATGCTCAGCCGGATCCTGCGGCCGACCGCCGGCCGCTGCATCCTGCGCGGCCGCGTTGGATCGCTCATCGAAGTGGCCGCGGCCTTTCATCCGGATCTCACCGGTCGCGAGAACGTGTTCCTGCAGGGCGCCATCATGGGCATGCGCCGCGCCGAGATCGCGCAGAAGTTCGACGACATCGTCGCCTTCTCAGGGATCGAGGAATTCATCGACACGCCGGTCAAGCGGTACTCGTCGGGCATGAACGCGCGCCTGGGCTTCTCGATCGCCGCACACCTCGATCCGGACGTGCTGCTCGTCGACGAAGTGCTCAGCGTTGGTGACGCGGGTTTCCAGCAGCAGTGCGTCGAGCGCATGCGGCAGCTGATCGCGCGCGGAACACCGGTTGTGTTCGTCTCGCACAATCTGCCCGCGGTGCTGCAACTCTGCACGCGGGTGATGGTGGTGGATCACGGCACGGTGCTGTTCGACGGCGAGCCGAGCACAGGCGTGGCCGAGTACCGCAGCGTGCCATGGGCACGCAAGACGCAGGTCCAGGAACACGACGGGCGCGAAATCAAGATCGGCCGCGTCCAGCTGCTCGACGATCAGCACAGCGACTCCGCCGTCTTTGCCGCGTCGTCGCGCCTGACCGTCCGCATTGGTTACGAGGCGCGGCGTCCGGTTCGCGGCCACTTCGCGGTCGACATCTACAGCGCCGACGGCGTGTATTGCGCCGGCATCAACAGCCGCATGGACCGCCGCGACTTTGGCGTGCTCTCGGGGCGCGGCGTGGTCGACCTCGCGTTTCCACGGCTCTCGCTGCTCCCCGGCTGTTACGTGATCTCGGTTGGCATTCTCGACGCGCAGGGACTCGGTCCACTCGACGTGCAGCACCGCGCGTATCCCTTCTCGGTCGCCTCCGAGGAGCGCGACCTCGGCGTCGTGCACCTCGAACGCGCCTGGCGGCACGAATCGTATGCATCGGTCTCGGCGGGGGCGTCCGCCGGTGGAGGTCTCGAATGATTTCGGAAAACGTCGTGTTGGGCGAAGGGGTCTCCATCCCACAGCCCCAGCTGGTGAACCTGTACGGCTGCACCGTCGGCGACAACACCAAGATCGGTGCGTTCGTCGAGATCCAGTCGGACGCGGTGATCGGCAAGAACTGCAAGATCTCCAGTCATTCATTCATCTGCTCGGGCGTGACGATCGGCGACGGCGTCTTCGTCGGTCACGGCGTCATGTTCATCAACGACCTGTTCCCTCAGGCCGTGAACCCGGACAACTCGATGCGCGGTCCGAACGACTGGACGATGGTGCCGACGATGGTGGAGTCGCGTGCGGCGATTGGCACGAACGCGACGATTCTCGGCGGCGTGCGGATTGGCGAAGGCGCGTTGATTGGCGCCGGCGCGGTGGTCGTCAGCGACGTGCCCCCCGGGGCGATCGTCGCCGGCGTGCCCGCGCGGGTGCTGCGCTACGCCACGACGGCGTCAGTCAGTGACGAGTACGGGGTAGCGAGCAACGAGTAACCAGTGGCCAGTAGCTGAACCGACAACTGGCAACGGGCAACTGGGAACTGGGAATTGGCAACGAGCAACGGGCGGACGGACAGGACGGGTCGACCGTGGGCAGGACGGTCGACGGTTGGCGGAAGGCAGCTTGCCCGCCGTAGCAAGGGCAAAGGCGGGCGCGACCGTGAACCGTCAACTACACGCGGCAGACAACGGAGGAGATCGTGACAGGTGTAGGAGTCATCGGCTACGGCTACTGGGGCCCCAATATTGCCCGCAACGTCCACGAGCAGCGCGGTGGAGAGCTGGTCGCGATCAGCGACCTCCGTCCGCAGCGGCTGGCTGACGCGACGGCACGGTATCCGGGCGTGAAGACCACGACGCGCGTGCGCGAGGTGCTGACGAACCCGCGCGTGGATGCGGTGGTGATCGCGACGCCCGTCTCGACGCACTACGAGCTCGCGCTCGACGCGTTGCGCGCCGGCAAGCACGTGCTGGTCGAGAAGCCGATGGCGATGAGCAGTGCGCACGCGCTGCACCTCATGGAAGAGGCCGATCGCCGCAATCTCGTGCTGGCCGTGGACCACACGTTCGTCTACACCAGCGCGGTCCGCAAGATTCGCGAGCTGATCCAGGGGGACGGCGTCGGCGATGTCTATTACTACGACTCGGTGCGCGTGAACCTCGGGCTGTTCCAGCACGACGTGAACGTGATCTGGGACCTCGCCGTCCACGACTTGTCGATCATCGACTACGTGCTGCCCCATCGCCCGATCGCGGTGTCGGCAACCGGCGTCGGCCACGTCACCGGGCAGCCGGAGAACATCGCATATCTCACGCTGTTCTTCGATGCGCCGCTCATCGCGCACGTGCACGTGAACTGGCTCGCCCCTGTGAAAGTGCGGCGCACGCTCATCGGCGGCACGCGCAAGATGATCGTCTACGACGATCTCGAGCCGAGCGAGAAGATCAAGATTTACGACAAGGGCATCACCGTCAACGGCAACGGCCACGACGTCCACGCGCCGAGCGCGCCGGACTACCAGATGCTGGTCGGCTACCGGGCCGGGGACATGTGGGCGCCGCATCTCGACATGACGGAGGCGCTCACCGTCGAAATGCGTCACTTCCTCGAATGTATCGACCAGGGCCGGCAGCCAATCGCTGATGGCGCCTCCGGTCTTCGTGTCATCCAGATTCTCGAAGCGGCCAGCCAGTCTCTGCGGCAGCGCGGGCGCGCGATCGAACTCCAGGCAGAAAGGCGTGTCGCATGATTCCGTATTGTGATCTCAGGGCCCAGTACAAGTCGATCAAACCGGAGATCGACCAGGCCGTCAGCCGCGTGCTCGAGTCCGCCGAGTTCGTCCTCGGCAGCGAAGTGGAGGCGTTCGAACACGATTTCGCGAAGTACGTCGGCGCCGACCACGCGATTGCCATGAACTCCGGCACCAGCGCGCTGCACCTGGCGCTGCTCGCGGCGGGCGTCGGGCCCGGGAGCGAAGTCATCACGGTGCCCTTTACATTCGTCGCGACCACTGCGGCGATCGTCTACACCGGCGCAACGCCGGTCTTCGTCGACGTGACCAGTGACTCGCTCACGATGGATCCGGCGCAGGTGGAAGCGGCGATCACGCCTCGGACCCGCGCGATCCTGCCGGTGCACCTCTACGGTCAGCCGGTCGATCTCGATCCGCTGCTCGCGATCGCGCGACGCCACGGACTGCGGTTGATCGAGGACGCCTGCCAGGCGCACGGCTCGGAATACAAGGGGCGCAAGGTCGGTCCGATTGGCGATTCCGGCTGCTTCAGTTTCTATCCTGGCAAGAACCTTGGCGCCTACGGCGAAGGGGGCATTGCCGTCACCAACGATGCCGAGCAGGCGCGGAAGATGCGCATGCTGCGTGATTGGGGCCAGGAACAGCGCTATCACCACGTGCTCAAGGGATTCAACTACCGCATGGAGGGACTGCAGGGCAGCATCCTCCGCGTGAAGCTGCGTCACCTCGAGCGCTGGACCGAGCTGCGGCGGACGCACGCGGCCGCGTATCTCAGCGTGCTTCGCAACAGCGGCCTGTCGCTGCCGGTCGAGCAGTGGTACTCGCGTCACGTCTATCACGTGTTCGCGATTCGTGTGGCAGACCGTGCCGCGCTGCAACGGCTCCTCAAGGCGCACGGCATTCAGAGCGGCATTCACTATCCAGTGCCGGTGCACCTGCAGCCGGCCTACGCGGATCTCGGGTACGTGCGCGGCCGGTTCCCCGAATCGGAACGTGCGGCCGATGAAGTGCTCTCGCTCCCGATGTATCCGGAAATGACGCGCACGCAGATCGACGAGGTGTGCGGCGTGCTGCAGGAGGCGTATGTCATCTAACACGCAGGCGGCGCGCATCGTGGCGGCTGTGCACGGCAAGCAGCGTCCGACGAGCGCCGCGTGTGTGGAACCTCTGGTGGGTTGGCTGCGGACAGAGATTGGCTACGACGGGCTCACTGAGCTCTATGGGCGCTTCGCACACGGCACAGACCGCGTCAGCGCACTCATGCGGGAAGCCATCTGGCGCGCTGCGGCTCACCGGGCCGGCGAGGGGCTGACGATCGCCCCTGGTGCCGGTTTTCTTCACCTGAACACCTTCAGCTTCGGCAGCGGCGTGCGGATCTGTTCAGGTGCGTTTCTCCAGGGCCGTTTCGATGGCCGCTGCGAGATTGGCGATCACGTGTGGATCGGCCCGCAGGCGTATCTCGACGCGCGCGACCTCGTGCTCGAGGAATACGTCGGCTGGGGACCGGGGGCCAGCATCCTCGGTTCCACGCACACCGGCCTTCCCCTCGACGTGCCGATCATTCGCACGGACCTCGAGATTCGCCCGGTGCGCGTCGAGCGCTGGGCCGACATCGGCACGCGGGCGGTGCTGCTGCCAGGCGTCACCATCGGCCACGGCGCCATCGTGGGAGCCGGGGCAGTCGTGACGAAAGACGTCGAACCATTCGCCATTGTGGCGGGCGTGCCGGCACGGCTGGTGCGCTTCCGAACACCAGACGAGACGCGCGAAAGCCGGGGAATTGCGGCGGGCGCTGAGTACGGGAGCCAACTGTGACAGGTCAGCACCAACGCGCGCTCATTACCGGCGGCGCGGGACTCATCGGATCGCATATCGCGGATTTGCTGCTCGAGACGAGCCCGGACATCGAGGTCGTGGTCCTCGACAACTTCGTGCGTGGCAAGCGCTCCAACCTCGAGACCGCGGCTGCGACCGGACGCCTCACGATCATCGAGGGGGACATTCGCGATCGTGAAACCGTCGCCGACGCCATGCAGGGTGTCAGCCTTGTCTTCCACCAGGCAGCGATCCGGATCACGCTCTGCGCCGATGAACCGCGTGAAGCGATGGACGTGCTCGCGATGGGCACGTTCAATGTGCTCGAGGCGGCGGTGAGGGCGCAGGTGCGCCGTGTGGTGGCAGCCTCGTCAGCCTCGGTGTATGGCATGGCGGAGGTGTTTCCAACCACCGAAGCGCATCACCCGTACAACAACCGCACGCTCTACGGCGCGGCCAAGGCGTTCAACGAAGGCATGCTGCGCAGCTTCAACGACATGTATGGGCTCGACTACGTCGCGCTCCGCTACTTCAACGTGTATGGCCCCCGCATGGACATGACGGGCGCTTACACCGAAGTGCTGATCCGCTGGATGAACGCGATTGCCGCCGGCCAGGCTCCGATGATCTTCGGTGACGGGATGCAGACGATGGACTTCGTGCACGTGAAGGATATCGCGCGCGCGAACGTGCTCGCCGCGGGTGCAGCCGTCACCGACGCGGTGTTCAACGTCGCCAGCGGTTCCGAGACCAGCCTGAACATGCTGCTCTCGATGCTGCTGCACGTCATGGGTTCGAACCTGCAACCGGAGTACGCGCCGGCGCGGAAGGTCAACCCCGTCCCGCGGCGGCTGGCGAGCACGGCCGCGGCACGCGAACAGCTTGGATTCGAGGCGCGCGTCAGCCTCGAAGAAGGACTCCAGTCACTGGTGGCGTGGTGGCAGGCCGAGCGCTGCCAGGAGATGCAGGCATGAGCGTCGTACGGCAAGCGATCATCCCGGTGGCCCGCCCCGTCCTCGAGCGGCGTGAAGCCGAAGCCGCGGGACGCGCCGTGCTGTCCGGGTGGGTGACGCAGGGCCCGGAAGTGCAGGGGTTCGAGCGCAGCTTCGCGGAAGCGGTCGGTGCGCCGCATGCGTGCGCCGTCTCGAACTGCACCGTCGCGTTGCATCTCGCGCTGCGCGCGGCGGGCGTCGGCCCCGGCGACGAAGTGATCACGGTCAGTCATTCGTTCATCGCGAGCGCGAACGCGATCCGCTACTGCGGCGCGATTCCCGTCTTCATCGACATCGAGGAACGGACGTTCAACATCGACGCGGCGAAAGTCGAGGGGGCGATTGGCCCGCGCACGCGCGCGATTCTCGCGGTCCACCAGCTCGGCATGCCCTGCGATCTCGCGAAGCTCGTCGCGATTTCCAGGCGGCGCTACCTGCCGCTGATCGAGGACGCGGCGTGTGCCGCGGGCAGCGAAGTGCTGTGGGAAGGACGGCGCTGGGAAGCGATTGGCCGCCCTCACGGTGACGTCGCGTGCTTCTCGTTTCATCCGCGCAAGGTGATCACCACCGGCGACGGCGGCATGATCACGACGCGGCACGAAGACTGGGATCGGCAGTTCCGTCTCTGGCGCCAGCACGGGATGAGCATCCCGGACACGGTCCGTCACCAGTCCGCGTCGGTGACCTTCGAGGAATACCCGACCCTTGGCTACAACTACCGGATGACCGACATCCAGGCCGCGGTCGGGCGGGAACAGCTCGCGCGGCTCCCGGAGATCATCGTGCGGCGTCGCGAGCTCGCGGATCGCTACCGCGAGCGGATTGCGGAGCGCCTGCCCCGGGTCACGCTGCCCTACGAGCCGGCGTGGGCGAGATCGAACTGGCAGAGTTTCTGTGTCCGTCTTCCCAACAACGTGGATCAGCGCGCCGTCATGCAGGCGATGCTCGACCGCGGCGTGTCGACGCGGCGGGGCGTCATGTGCGCGCACCAGGAAAACGCGTATGCGAAGGAGCCGTGGCACTGCGGCGAGCGCGGTCCGGTCTCGTGCGTGTGCGGCCCGCGGCGATGCCGCGCGCTCGCGAACTCCGAGCGCGCCACGCGCGAGGGCTTGATCCTTCCGCTGTTTCCACAGATGACGGACATCGATCAGGACGAAGTCGTCGATGCGCTGGCGGCAGCCATCGGCATGTGTGAGCCATAAGGCAATCCTCGGAGGAAGACATGGTCGCAACGGCTGAACTGCAGGACATCGTGCTCGCGGCCATGACCGCCGCGAATCAGACGCGGCCCGACGACTCGCAGATGGTGATCAACCCGGAGGCGCCGATCTTCGGCCCGGGTAGCCCGCTCGATTCGCTTGGCCTGGTGAGCTTGCTGATGGACATCGAGGACGGCCTCGCGCAGCTCGGCATACAGCTGACGCTCAGCGATGCCCGCGCGATGTCACGGAAGCGGAGCCCGTTCAGGGACGTGCCCGAACTTGTCGCGTTCATGACGGAGTTGCTGCGCGAGCCCGCATGAACAACGGCCAGGTCGTCCTGATCTCGGGGTCGAGCAGCGGTATTGGGTTACACCTCGCGAAGCATTACCTCGAGAAGGGGTGGACCGTCATCGGTTGCGCGCGGCACGCAGCGCCCCTCGCGCACGATCGATACGTGCATTTTTCGGCCGACGTCGCCAATCCTGCAGCGGTGGACCAGATGTTCAGCGACATTCGCACGCGCTTTGGTGTGCTGCACGCGCTGATCAACAACGCCGGCGTGGCGTCGATGAACGCGATTGCGCTGACGCCAGCCGCGACGGCGCGGCAGGTGCTCGAGACGAACGTGCTCGGCACGTTCCTGCTCACGCACGCCGGCCTTCGGCTGCTCCGGCGTGCCAAGAACGGCCGGATCGTGAACGTCACGACGATTGCCGTGCCGGCCCGGCTGGCCGGCGAGGCGATCTACGCCGCCTCGAAGAGCGCGGTGGAAACGTTTACGCGGATTGCGGCAAAGGAGTTCGGGCCCTTTGGCATTACGTGCAATTCGGTGGGGCCATCGCCGATTCGCACGCGGCTCACGAATGCGGTGCCGGTCACCACCCTGCAGACGCTCGTGGATCAGCAGGCCGTGAAGCGGTGGGCCGAGCCGGACGATGTCGCGCACGTCGTTGACTTCTTCCTGCACGAGCGGAGCAACCTGGTGACGGGCCAGGTCGTGTACCTGGGAGGCTACGGATGATCGACTTCCTGTTCGACGGGTTGGCCTCGAGAGGCGAGGCGCTCGCCATCGCCGAGCCCGGAGGGACCTGCGACTACGCGGAGCTGCACGAGCGCACCATTGCGTGGACGGAGCGGCTTGCCTACGAAGGCATCGAGCGCGGCACGGTCGTCAGCCTCGAAGGTGACTACGGCATCGAGACCGTCTCGGCGTTCCTGGCGCTCCTTCGCGCGGGCGCCGTCATCGTCCCACTGTCGCGCGACTCGGCTCCCCAGCGCGACGCGTTTCTCGAGCTGGGCGAAGTGGAGTGGCGGATCGTTGCTCACGAGGTGACGTTCGTCACACGGACGTCGCGGACCGCGACGCATGCGCACTATCAGACACTCCGGTCGCGCAATCATCCCGGCCTCGTGCTGTTTTCGTCCGGGTCGACGGGAAAGCCGAAGGCCGCCGTGCACGATCTGGCGTTGCTGCTGAAGAAGTTCCAGACGCCGCGCCACGCGTATCGCACGCTCGTGTTTCTCCAGCTGGATCACATCGGCGGCGTGAACACGCTGCTCTACACGCTGGCCAACGGCGGCGCCGTGGTGGTGGCGCCCGATCGGTCGCCTGCCGCGGTCTGCGCCGCAATCGCCCGATACCGCGTCGAGCTGTTGCCAACGTCACCGACGTTCCTGAACCTCTTGCTGGTGTCGGAGGAGCCCGCGCGGCACGACGTGTCGTCGCTCGGGCTGATCACCTACGGCACCGAACCGATGCCGCCATATACGCTCGAGCGCGCGAACGATTGCTTCCCGGCTGCGCGATTCCTCCAGACCTACGGGATGACCGAGCTCGGCATCCTTCGATCGAAGTCGCGCGACGACCGATCGCTGTGGGTCAAGGTCGGTGGCGAAGGCTACGAAACGAAGATCGTCGACGGCCGCCTCTGGATTCGCGCGGAGTCCGCGATGCTCGGGTATCTGAACGCACCGAGCCCGTTCGATGCGGACGGCTATTTCGATACCGGCGACATGGTTGAAGTCGATGGCGACTGGGTCCGTTTCCTCGGGCGCGACAGCGAAATCATCAACGTCGGCGGGAACAAGGTGTATCCGACCGAGGTCGAGGCGGTCCTGCTCGCGATGGACAACATCGAAGACGCGGTCGTTCACGGCGAGCCGAACGCCATTAGCGGCCAGGCCGTGGTCGCGCATCTCAAGCTGCGAGTCGAAGAGTCGCTGCCAGAGGTGAAGGTCAGGTTACGGCGATTCTGTCGCGAGCGCCTGGCGCCGTACAAGGTGCCCACGCGGGTGATTGTGTCGACCGAGCCGCTTCACACGGCCCGGTTCAAGCGTAGCCGCCGTGCGGCGGGTGTCCAGGCCGCGGGGGTCGCATGAGCGCGTTTGCCGTTATGCGCCACGCGCTCAAGGTGACGCTCGATGCAGTCGCCATGGCGCTGATGTCACCGCTCAGCGCGTGCTGTGCGCTCGAGCGGCGCTTCGTGCCTTCCAGCGAGCGTGTCTTCAATACGTGCGCGCAGACTGTAGCGCTCTTGCCAGGACTGCCCGGAATGATCCTGCGTCGCGGGTTCTACCGCGTTGCGCTGGACAGCTGCGCCCGTGATTGCTTCATCGGCTTCGGCGTCATCTTCACGCACCGCGCCGTCGTCGTCGAGCCGCACGTTTACATCGGTCCCTACGCCCTGATTGCCTCGTCACGGCTGAGAGAGGGCTGCCTGATTGGCAGTCGCGTGAGCATCCTGAGCGGGGGCTCGCTGCACGCGCTCGGACCCTCGGGCCGGTGGTTGCCTTCGGACATGTCGAAGATGGTCCAGATCGAAATCGGCGCAGGCGCGTGGATCGGCGAAGGGGCCATCATCATCGCCAACGTCGGCGCCGGCTCGATGGTGGCTGCCGGCAGCGTCGTGGGCATGCACGTCCTCAGTGGTGTCGTCGTCGGCGGAAATCCGGCGCGAATGATCCGCAGGCTCGAACCGCCGGTGGAGCGGGCAGAAAGTGAACACCGCCATGCAGCGCTCGCATCCGTTCCTTGATTGGATGAAGGCGATCGGGCTGATCCTGATCGTCTACGGCCACGTCGCCCACGCGTCGACCGTGTGGATCGCGCCGCCGATCTACGTGAAGCAGTTCGGCGTCACGTTCTTCATTTTCGCGACAGGCTTCACCCTCGTTCGTGAGACGCGGCCGGCATGGCAGGTCGTTTATCAGCGGCTGTTCGAAGTGATGCTCTGGGGCATCGCGTGCGCGCTGATGCTCAGCGTGATTGGCGCCGCCACGGGGAGTGGCCTGCAACTGAGCAACTACCGGCCGTTCGTTGCTGGCAGCAACGTGCTCGTGGATGCATTCCCGGCAAACCCCACGACGTGGTACATCGGCACATACATCCACGTGATGGCCCTGTGGGCCCTGGTGCTTCGACGCATTACCGTGACGCCGAAGTTACTGGCCGGCGCGCTCGCCGCGGAAATCCTCGTTCGCGCGCTGCTGCTGACCGTCGCCGGACCCTTCGTCGCCTACCAGGCGCTCTCGAACTGGATCACGGTGCTGCTCCTCGGCATGTACTGCGGAGGACGGCACGAGACGCGACAGGCTCCGAGTCCACGCTTCGCCATTGCCCTGGCGGCATTCGTTGCGGTGTGGGCGGCGGTCATGCACCGTGTCGCGCCGCAACCCACGTTCCCGCTGATGTCATTTCCGCTGTCGGCTGACGCGAACGCGTTGGTCGTGTCCCTCAGCGTGTCCGCGGTATACCTCGCGGTCACCTGGCTCGCGTACCAATCGTTGAATGGTGTCGCGGCAAACAGCCTGATGCAGCTCGTCGCCCGCAATTCCGTGATCGTCTTCATCGGGCACATGCCCGTGTATTACGCAACCGCTGTGTGGGTGCAGGGCCTCGCACCTGCATATTGGGGCCGCGTTTCGATTCGACTGTTTCTCTGTCTCGTCGTGCTCACGTTGATTTCCGAGGGTCTCCACCGCGTCGTCGCCGTGCGCCAGCTTCGCGATCGGATCGCCTCGATGCTCGTTGAACACGCCGCGCGCTTTACCGCGGCGCGCGGTCATGTAAGGGAGGCGTAGATGATCGACACTGGTGCGCCGTTGCCGATCGGCACCGTTGACGCAATCATTCCGTGCCACAACTATGGGCACCTGCTCGAGGACGCCGTCAGGAGCGTCGTGGCGCAGGACGACGTGACGGTCCGCGTCCTGATCCTCGATGACGCGTCGACCGACCAGACACCAGAGGTTGCATCCCGGCTGGCGTTCAACGACCCGCGCGTGGAGTGGCGCCGCCACACCGTCAATCGCGGGCACATCCGGACCTACAACGAGGGACTCGAGTGGGTGCACGCCGAATACGTGCTGCTCCTGTCAGCCGACGATGTGCTGACGCCGGGGTCGCTGGCGCGCGCGGTGCGCGTGATGCAGGCGCACCCGGACGTCGTGCTCACATACGGCCGTGATATCGCGTTCAGTGCGCCGCAGCCTCCCTGGCACGATGCGCGGATGCAGCCCGAGAGTTATCGCATCTACTCTTATCGCGAGCTGCTCGAAACCGCCTGCCGTCTCGGTCATACGCCGATCCAGGCGCCCACGGTGCTCGTGAAGACCGACGCGCACCGCGCCGCCGGCGATTACCGCGTGGACTTGCCGCACAGCGGCGACACCGAAATCTGGCTGCGGATCGTGTCGCACGGCCGCGTGGCCGCGCTCGATGCGGTCCAAGCCTTCAGGCGGCTGCACGCCACGAACATGAGCCACAACTATTCGCCGCGGCGGCGCCTCGAGGAGCAGTTGCGCGCCTTCGAAGCGCACCTGGCAGAATCGCCGCTGCCGCCGGTCGAGCGTGAGCGATTCATGCGTCTCGTGCGTCAGACCACGGCGGAGGCGGCGTTCTGGAGCGCCGCGCGCCTCTTCGACAGCGGCGATCGCAGCGAGTGCGCGGCATCGCTCGAGTTTGCGCTTGCGTGCGATCCCGCGATTGCCGAGACGAGGTCGTGGTCCCGGCTGCAGTGGAGGCGCCGGCTTGGCCCGCTCGCCTCCGGATTCGTCGACCGCATGCTGCGCCGGTCGCGGCAGACGGCCCTGGCGCTGTCATGACTCCGACTGAGACTGGCCTGGTCGATCAGCTCCACGTGTTGATGGAGCTCTCGTCGTCAGACCTGCGTATTGGCGCGGTCAACGACGCGATCGATCTCGCGTCGCTCGCTCGCCCGCTGGGTGTGCGGTTCACGTTCGCAGGTCCGCTCGACGACGAGTTCGCCGCGGCGGCCGCGAGGCATGGCGCTGACGTGGTGCGCGCGACCAGCCGCGTGTTTTCGCGGAGCGGTCTGCCGCTCTACGCGGTCGACGTCGCCCGCTGGCTCGAGCGCCTGAACCGTTTGCGGCCGGATGTCGTGCACTTGAACTATCCGGGCTACGGGCCGTCGCTGGCGTGCGCCGCCCGCATCTGCCAGATCCCGGTCGCGGCCAGGGCAAGCGGCCCGTACATCGAAGGCAATCCGTCGAACAACTGGATCGATACGCTGCTGGCGAACTGCCTGCCCCAGGCGGGCGAGCTGCTCGCCTCGCCGCTTGCCTCGCGCGTGGTCGTGACCGGCGATCTGTTCCGCCCGGCCCGGGTGTCGGGGATCGAACGCCGTCACGCCGGCATGCGCGCGCCGCGCATTCTCTTCCTGGGGCAGCTCGTCGAGCGCAAGGGACTTCACGTGCTCGTCGAGGCGTTCGTCCGCATGGTTGTCGATGCCGAGTTGTGGCTCGTGGGTGGTGACTGGAACGTCGGCGAGTATCCCGCGCGTATTCGAGCGGCCGTCGAATCGCTCGGCATCAGCAACCGTGTGACGCTTCACAATCACCGCGAAGACGTGGCCACGCTGCTACAGCAGGCGGACATCTTCGTCTTGCCGTCGCTCAGCGAGGCCAGGCCGCGAGGAATCCTCGAGGCGATGCTTGGCGAGCTCCCGGTCGTCGCAACCAACGTCGGTGGCATTCCCACGATCGTCGAGGACGAAACGACGGGGCTGCTCGTACCGCCGGACGATGCCGCAGCACTTGCGGATGCCCTGGATCGACTTGCCGCGTCGGAGGCGACGCGGATTCAACTCGGCCGGGCAGGCCGCCAGTACGTCGAGCAGGAATGCCGTCCGGACCGGACCGCGCGCAAGTACGTCGACACCTATCGCGCGATGGTCGACGAGTCGCGCCGGATACCCCGGCGCCTTTACGGTGCGCGCCCGTTGTCGCGCCTTCGGATGACCCGGTGACGCCCATGACCGTCCACCCGATCGAGACTCTCTTTGCCGGCGTAATGGCCGATCGTGCGAATCGGGGTTCGCGCCAGACGTCGTCTGACGTGCTGATGATGGACGGCAAGTGGCGCCCGATGACGTCGTTGACGCTGCAGATCCCCTCGCGCGAGAAACGCGACCCGGTGATGGTCGGGATACCGTTGCGACACGGGCGCGGACGCGTGAGCGACCTCATGTCGTGGGCGACGCTCCCGCTCCGGGTTCGCAAATGCGAGAAGGCGCTTCTCGCGAGCGGCTGCTGCCATGTCGCGCGGTATGCCGTCGAACCCAGTCTCGATGCGCCGTCACTCGTGTTCGAGCTCGGAAGCATTGCGGAGGAGTACGCGACGACGCACCTGCTCGGACACAGCGGGCGATGGTCGCTCGTCCGTCGCGCGCTTGCGTGGTGGCTCGGCTGCGACCCGTCGGTGGGCGGCATCATTCTCATAGGCACGCGGCCATGATTCTGCGAATCGCCGAAGTGCTTCAGGACGCGCTGCCGGGACGCTTCGATTCGGGGCGCCTTTCGGTGGCGGCCCTGTCCGCCACGCATCCGAAGTTCCTCGTGTTCGAACGCGACCGCTCCCGCCCCGCGTGCGTCGTCGAGTTCGGACCCGTGGCCGAGATGCGGCGGCACCACGAAGTGCTGATGGCGCTGCACCGCAGCATTCCAGCGCTCGTTCCCGAGCCGCTCGCCTGCACCCAGTGGGACCTGACATCAGCGATCTGCGTGCAAGGGGGACTTCCGGGCCTGCCGTGGTTCGCACTGCGCCGCGAATATCGCGGCGCGCGCGAGTGGCAGAAGTTGCTGGAGCAGGCGGTGCGCGCGCTGTGCCTGTTTCAAATGGCCGCGCGGGGCGAGCGAGACTGGATCGCGACGGTACATCCGGGCGACGCCCTACGTGCCCAGGCGCGCGCGTGCGCGGACGCCGGCCTGGAGCTCGATGCCAGCATCGTCTCGCTCCTGATGCGGCGCGCCGAACGGCTCGATGAACTCGGCGCGGTCGTGAGCCACTGGCAGCACGGGGACTTTTCGCTGAACAACCTGCTCGTCTCGCGTGACGCGGTCGGGATCATCGATTTCGACGAGCTCGGTGAAACGAGCATGCCGCTCCACGACGAGTTCGGCCTGGCGATCTCGATGCGCCTGTCGCAGGAGGGTGCGTGCGATCTTCCCTGGACTTCGTGTCTCGACACCTGCGTGTCGTACGCGGCGGCTCGCGAAGGGTACGACGACCAGACGGTCGAGGGATTGTTGCTGCACCACTTGCTGTGGCGAATTCGCCGCTCGCTCGCGTCGCCCGCGCGTGGCCCACTGCGCCGAACGCTGCTCGCGATGCTGGCGTCGTTCGTTGCCGACCCCCGTGCGTGGCTCACGACCACAGCGGAGCAGCGTCATCGGTGGAATCACATTGCGTTCTTCCCATTGCGGAATGCGCACTAGAAGGCGGGCTGGCTGAAGTGGTGAGCCTGCCTGTCAATGACAAATGCCCAATGCCAGATGCCGACAATTTCGGTAATGGCATTTCATTCAGGCTTCATTCGGCATTCGTCATTCGGCATTCGGCATTGACACGGGACAGCGACAAAAGTCTGCCAATCCGGCGACAAGTTCTGCGCTGAACGCGGACGAAAGGGTAATTTCCGGGGGCTGCGGGGGGCAATCAGATGGCCGGGCCTTTGCCACTCACTTGCGACTGCCTATGAGCGATCTCGCCGCACGAACGCTGTCACAGGGTCTCCAGGCCTTCGTGCCTGTTGCGATCTGGATTGCCTGGGCCGCCCGTCATCACGGGTCGCTCGAACGCTTCTGGACGCGCATCGCTATCGCGCTCGCGCTGCCGGTGACGGTGCTTGCCTCGCAGTGGTTCCGGCTGTCCATGCACCAGTCCCAGTGGGAGGCCGCGCTCGCAGCGTCGGCACTCATCCCCGCATTGTGGTTTCTCGCGCACGTCACCGGCGCCCGGCGCTGGCCTCCACTCCCGATGCTGCTCGCCGTCAGCATCGTGCTGCTGATCGTCCGACAGTCGATGGAGATGGGCGCAACGGCGCTGGTGATAATCGGTGCGCGGTCCTCCCCGGCGCTCACATGGCTGGCGATTGGCGCCCTCATCGCCCTGATCGCGGCTGTGGCGTGCAGCAGCGGCATCCGCCGGCTTCCCGAGCGATCGTTCCGCCCAGCAATGATTGCCTTCGCCGCGCTGTTCATCGCGCAGCTCGCGCTCTACACGATTCACGAATCAGCGGAATCCGGATGGTTGCCCTCGAGCGAAGCACTGCACACAGCCACCGAGCCATACGGTCCTGACGGACAGTTCGGCCGCTTCGTGAGCATCCTTCTCGTCGTCGTGCCGTTTGGTGCCGCGATTGCGTCGGCAGCGACGCGTCGAGTCGGTTCGACGATCCCGGCGTCGAGTGCGTTGCGTTTGTTCCACCCCCGCGCCGCACTCCTGCTGGTGCTGGTCAGCATGCCGGTACTCGCCGAAGTGGGCGTGCGGAGCGTGTCTTCGCGGGCCGACGGCGGCGCGGCAACGTCCGCTGCGCTGAGCACGGCGCTGAGATCGCCACACGTGCTGTTCCGGCAGACGGCGACCGATGCCGCCTACGGCACGATTGGCGTCGCACCACTCGAGCGGCCGAACGGGCCGCGCCTGGGGGCGGTGCTCGAATGCGAGCGCGTCGCGTTTGCCGCCGGCCACGGCATCTGCCTGCGTGCGGATCGCGGCGTGTTCACGACATACAAGGCGCTGCTGCTCGACCAGGATCTGCAGATTCGCGGCATGATTCCTCTGGACGGCACGCCGAGCCGGGCCCGCATCTCGCCGGACGGGCGAGTCGGCGCCGTAACGGTCTTCGTCGCGGGCGATGGCTACACGAACGTGGCGCTCTCGACAAGGACAATTCTCATCGACATGGCGGCAGGCGAGGTGCTGGGCGATCTCGAACAGTTCACGACCTGGCGCGATGGCGCGCGCTTCAAGGCCATCGACTTCAATTTCTGGGGAGTCACCTTCACGCGCGACAGCAACGTCTTCTATGCGTCGCTGCAGACGGGCGGCAAAGTGTATCTGGTCAAGGGGGACCTCGGGCTGCGCAAGCTCATCGTGCTGAACGAAAACGTCGAGTGCCCGTCGATCTCGCCGGACAACACGATGATTGCGTTCAAGAAACGGGTCGACGGCGCACCGATCCGCTGGCGCTTTGCCGTGCTCGATATCGCGAGCGGGCGAGAGTGGCTCCTGGGGCCTGAAACACGCTCCGTTGACGATCAGATTGAGTGGCTCGACGCGAAGCACGTGTTGTATGCAGTGCCTCGAGCCGAGTCGGCAGTGAGTGACGTCTGGGTCGCGCCCGTTGACGGCAGCGACGTAGCGCACATCTACATCCCCGCTGCGGAGTCACCTGCAGTAGTCCATTAACCGGACCTCCACCTTACGCGCTCCGCGCTACGGTGGACGAGTCGCCAGCGTCTACACGCCGCGGTCGATCGCCGCCGATATCTCGTCTGGCGTGGGGAACTCCCGCTGCTGATCCCCGATGAATGAGAACCGGATGCGGCGATCCGTGTCGATGAGAAACACCGCGGGACGGGCGATGTTCCAGGCGTCGAGCCCGAGGCGGTGCCACACACCGTACGCCCTCAGCACGTCGCGGCGCTCGTCGATCAGGATGTCAAAAGGCAGGCCTGTTTCTTCGATGTAGGTGCGGACTGCGCGTGCGTTCTGCGCGACCACTCCCACGACCTGTACACCGCGCGCCGTGTATGCGGCCATGTTCTCTGCAAGCTCGCCGAACCGGCGGCGGCAGTTCGGTCACCAGGTGCCGCGATGGAATGCCAGAAGCAGGCGTCCGCGCGCGAGGTAGTCCACGAGGGCGTGCACGCGCCCCTTCTGATCGGGCAGCGCGAAGCCAGGCGCCTCAGTGAGCGGTGACTGATGCATTAGAACAGCTTGACGTCAACGAGCTCACCGGCTTCGACGATATCGACGTGAGCCGGGATTTCGAAATACCCATCGGCGCGCGACATGCTCGTGATGTCGCCCGACGCCTTGAATGCCGGCGTTGCCACGCCATCGGCGATCCGCACCGTATAGAACTGATGGCGGCCCGTGGTCGAGACGATGCGCCGCGCGAGTGGCACGCGCGCGATCTGCGGCCGATGTTCCGGCAGGCGTGCCATTCGTCGCAGCATCGGCACGAGCAGCATGTAACCGTTCGACAGGCACGAGGTCGGATACCCGGGCATGCCGAGCACCGGTTTGTTCGCAACGCGCCCGAAGACCGTGGGTTTCCCGGGCTTGACGGCCACGCCATGAAAGAACACGTCGCCGCGATCGAGCAGCACGTCGAGGATCAGGTCGCGCTCGCCAACAGAACTGCCGCCTGAAAACACCAGGACATCCTCCGCCAGCGCGACGTCGATGGCCTTCGAGAGCGCGTCAAGCGTGTCGGAAGCGATCGGCAGCACGATCGGTTCGCCGCCATGGGCCGTGATGATCGATGACAGCGTGAACTGGTTGATGTCGTAAATCTGCCCGGGGCCGAGTGGCGCCCCCGGCTGCACGATTTCATTCCCAGTGGAGAGGATCGCAATCCGCGGACGCGCGTAAACCTCGAGCTCGAGCGCGCCGATTGCGGCCAGCGCGCCGATTCGGCTCGGGTTCAGCACCTCACCCGGCTGCAGGACCGGTTGGCCGGCGACGATATCCGCGCCGCGGCGGCCGACATTCTGGCGCGGGTAGACGGGCGTGAACATCCGAATTTCGTCCGAGCCGGCGACGCGTTCCGTTTCCTCCACCATCACGACCGCGTCCGCGCCTTGCGGCATCGGAGCGCCGGTCGCGATCTCGACGCACTCGCCCTCCGCCACGGCCCTGCCCGGCACTTGCCCCGTGTAGACCTTTTCAATGCATCGCAGCACGCGCGGCTCGTAGCGTCCCGCGCCGAACGTATCCTCCGCCCGGACCGCATACCCGTCCATGGCGGCGCGATCGAAGGGGGGCACGTCCATCGACGCCGCCGGCGCCGAGGCAATGACGCGTCCTGCCGCGCGTGCCAGCGGCACGCGCTCGGTCCGTGCAACCGGCGTCGCGTGCTGCAGGATCAGCGCCAGCGCCTCGTCGAGCGGAATCGTCTCGCGAATGGGCCGCATTGCGTGGGTCATGCTGTGTCTCACTGACAGGAGC
>JBKOZS010000090.1:0-16684 GCA_046726015.1 Acidobacteriota bacterium | reverse complement strand
GACCAGGGACGTGAGACCAGGGACCTGAGACCGGGGACCTGAGACCGGGGACCTGAGACCGAGGACCTGGGACCATGGACGTATGGACGAGGGACACACATGCCCGTAGATCCGGAGCTGCTCGAGATTCTCGCGTGCCCGAACTGCAAGACGAAAGTCGATCTCGTGAAAGGGGGCACCGCGCTCAAGTGTCCGCAGTGCCGGCGTGTCTACCCGATCAAAGACGACATCCCGGTGATGTTGATCGACGAAGCCACGATCGAGAACTGACGCTGGTCAATGCTCAATACTCAATGTTCAATGCTCAAGCTTCCCAAGGCTTGTCAGGCGTTTCGTTGAACATTGGACATTGAACCTTGGACATTGGACATTCTTCACGAGCGTAGCGAGTGAAGATCCTGTTGGTCAGGCTGCGGCTCATTGGCGACGTCGTGTTCACGACGCCCGCCATCCGCGCGATCCGGCGCGCCTATCCGGCGGCGCGCCTGGCGTATCTCGTCGAGGAGCATGCGGCGCCGGTCGTGGTCAACAACCCGCACCTGGACGAGGTGATTGTCGCTCCGCGGACGCGCGGTGCGCGGCGGCTGCTTGACGACTTCAACCTGGCGCGGCGTTTGAGACGTGACCGGTTCGACGTTGCGATCGACATGCACGGCGGACCGCGGAGTGCCTGGCTGACCTGGGGGAGCGGCGCGCGCGAACGCATCGGCTACGACATCCGCGGGCGCGCGTGGATGTATACGACGGTCGTGCCTCGCGCGCGCGAGCTGCGCCCGCGGCACTCCGTGCTGAACCAGTGGGATCTGCTCGAGGCGCTGCCCGGCTGGCCGGCCGACGTGGCGGATCCCGGGCGCGACGCGGTGGAAATGGCGGTGGATGCCAGCGCCGAGGCGCGGATGCGGACGCGCCTCGAGCGGGCCGGCGCAGGCGCGGGCACTGTCGTGATCGTCGTGCACGTCAGCGCGGGCAACCCGTTCCGGCGATGGCCGGAACCCTTTTTCGTCGATCTGGTGGCACGGCTGGCCACCGAGTGCGCATCGCGTCGCATCGTGCTCAGCTCAGGTCCGTCGGACCGGGAAGCAGCGGCGCGCATCGCGCGCGAGGCGCGCCAGCGCCTGGGCCCGCTCGGCAATCGGATCGTGGACCTTGGGGAGTTCGATCTGCAGGAACTGCGGGCGCTGGTCGGCCTGAGCCGGCTGTTCGTAGGTGGCGACACTGGCCCGCTGCACGTCGCGGCATCGACGCGGACGCCAATCGTCGGCATCTACGGGCCGACGCTCGCGAAGCGGTCGGCGCCATGGCGGGCGCCGGACGTCCGCACGATTTCGGTGGAGATCCAGGATCTGCCGTGCCGTCCGTGCAACCAGCGGACCTGCGCGCCCGGCGACTTTCGATGCCTGACTACTTTGACACCGGATACGGTGATCGCCGCGGCCGAGCGCGCGCTGGCATGAATCAGCAGGAGATCTTCCGCCGCAGGGTGGAACGCGCCTCCAACGCAGACAACGGCAGCGGCGCCGTGCTGCCGCCGGATCCGCTCGAGCGCGCAGCCTGTCTCTCCGTGCTGGCGTTTGCCGGCGCCATGCAGGTGTCGATCGCGGCGGCCGACATCCTGCTGACGATTACCGCCGCGCTCTGGATTGCCGTGGTAATCCGGAACCGCGAGCGGATCGAAGTGCCGAAGATGTTCTGGCCGCTCGCGGCCTACGCCGCCGCGACGCTGGTCGCCGCGTTCTTCTCACTCGATCCGCACGTCAGCCTCGTCGACTCGAAGCAACTCGTCCTGCTGGTGATCATTCCGATCATCTACCGGTTGCTGCCGGGAAAACTCAGTCTCACCGCCGTCGACGTCGTCATCACCGTGGGCGCGCTCAGCGCGACCTGGGGGATCATCCAGTACTTGATCCTCAATTACGACAACCTCGGGCGGCGCCCGCAGGGAGCCCTGGGCCTCTACATGACGTACTCAGGGCTGCTGATGCTCGTCACCTGCGCCGCGGTGTCACGGCTGATGTTCGCGAAGCATCATCGCCAGTGGGCCGCGCTCGTGATGCCGGCGCTCGTGCTCGCGCTCGCGTTCACGTTCACCCGCAGCGCATGGGTCGGCGCATGCGTTGGCGTCGGCGTGCTGTTCCTGCTGCGCGACTTCCGGCTGATCGCGCTGCTTCCGGTGGTGTTCGGCATCTTCCTGGCCGTGGCTCCCGCGAACCTCACGGCGCGGCTCTACTCCACGTTCAGTCTCACCGACCCTTCAAACGTGGACCGCGTCGCGATGATGAAATCGGGGATGCGGATCATCAAGGATGACCCGCTGACCGGCGTCGGGCCTGACATGATCATCCAGGTGTACCCGCACTACCGGGACAAGACGGCCGTCAACCAGTTGAACCCGCACCTGCACAACGTGCCGCTGCAGATTGCCGCCGAGCGTGGCTTGCCGGCACTCGCGGTGTGGCTCTGGTTCATCGTGTCGCTGGTGCGCGATTTCCTCAAACGGCGCCGCGACGCGTATCCATCACTGTCGAACGCAGGGCTCGCCGTCATCGCCGCCATGCTGGCGGCCGGATTGTTCGAATACAATTTCGGGGATTCCGAATTCCTGATGCTCTTCCTCGTTCTCGTTTCGCTGCCATACGCTGCGGAACGCACTCCACGCGTCGTTGCCGCTCCAATCGTTCATGCCCGTCGCGCCGGCTGACCTGTCAGCGCTGCTCGATCGCGCGCGCGGGCGTGCCGTGCTCATCGTCGGCGACCTGATGCTGGACCACTTCGTCATCGGACGGGTGGAACGCATCTCCCCGGAAGCGCCGGTTCCCGTCGTGCAGTTCGATCACGAGGAGTATCGCCTTGGCGGTGCGGCGAACGTCGCGCACAACGTGGCGGCGTTGGGGGGCCGCGTGGAGATCGCGGGGCTCGTCGGATCCGACGAGCCGGCGACGAGACTGCTGGCGGATCTGGCACGGGTCGGGATCGGGACGAGGTCGATCGTCACCGACCCGTCGCGATGCACGACGCGAAAGCTGCGGGTGGTGACAACCAGAAACCAGCAGGTCGCGCGCGTCGACTACGAGTGCGACAGCGAGATCACGGGAGCGCTCGAGGAGGTGATGGTTCGCAAGGTGCGCGACGCGGTCGCTCGGGCAGGCGTCGTGCTCATCTCGGACTACCAGAAGGGGGCGGTGACGCGCTCCGTCGCACAGACCGTTATCGAGAGCGCCCGCGCGAAGGGCATCCCGTCACTGGTCGATCCAAAGGTCCCGCACATCGACTACTACGCGCGGGCGTCGCTCGTGACGCCCAATCACCACGAAGCAGAAGCGGTGACATTGATGCGCATCCGGAACGCGGAGGACGCGCGCTCGGCTGCGCAGCGCTTCCGGGAGCGGGCGGCGTGCGAGAGCGTGCTGATCACGCGCGGCGAGCACGGCATGTGGCTGCTGGGGCCGGACGGCGAGTTCGACCTGCCGGCTGAAGCACGCGAAGTCTCGGATGTGACCGGCGCCGGCGACACCGTGATTGCCGCGATCGCGCTTGGTCTCGCGGCCGGCGGATCGCTCCAGGACGCCGCGCGTCTTGCGAACTACGCCGCGGGACTCGCGGTCAGTAAATTCGGTCCCACTGCGATCACGGCCGACGAACTCCGTTCTGCATTCGTCATTCGTCATTCGTAATTCGTCATTGACGTCATTTGTCATTCGTCATTCGTCATTGACACGCGTCAGCGATTCAGCCAGCGCGCCACCTTCTCGAGCCGCGTCGGACGGATTTCTGCCGGCAGATCGATGGGCTGCTGGCGATAACGCTCCGCCGCATCCTTGACGGACAGTCCCTCGATGAACGCATCGGCCAGGCGGCGCGAAATCTCGGCGTCGTATCCCCGCTTGTTGCCCCAGTAGTGCACGAACCACGGGTCGGCGGCGTGCAGACGGTCGGTGCGCCCCAGCACGACTCCCTCGACGAGCTGTTCGGTCGCGAAATGACGGATGCCAGCGGCGGCCATGTCGTCGTAGAGCCGCAGCGCCCGTTCGAAGAGCGGCTTATCAGAGGCCGGCGCCGCCAGCACGCCCGAGTTCCACATGGCGTCCCCTTCGCGCACCTCCCACCCGCCGAACGTGCGGCCGCGGAGCTGCTCCCACAGCTCACGATTGCCGCGGCGCGGGCTTCGTCCGAGATCGTATTCATGCTTGTGCATGAACAGGTGTCCGGCTTGCAGCCCCTCGACGAATGGCGTCAGGTTCTCGCGCGCCAGCACGTCGGCGTCCAGCAGGACGATGGCGCCCGTGTCCGGCCACGCGGTGCGCATCAGCGCAAGCTTGTGGCGCATTGAGAACGGCTCCTGCCCCTGCCACCCCTTCAAGAGCGAGGCATCCAGGTACGCGATCTCGACGCGCGTGCCGAACCACACGAAGCACTCAGGACGATCGGTGGCGACGACAAGCTCGTACGGTTCTGGCGCATACGCGACCAGCGATACCAGCAACATCAGCGACTGACGGTAGAGGCTGGGCGACTCGCCGTACGCGAGGGTGACGTACCGGGTCATTTACATTCGTTCGTGATCAGCAGGAGCTCCGGAAGCGGCTGGCGAGCGATCACGGTGCGCAGCTTGACGTCGAACGTCCGGTGCCGTTCGATGATGCAGGTGCGCGCGCCGATGGCAGGCTGGAGGGCGGCGTAATCGTCTGCCGACAGCACCGCATACACGCGGCGATCGGACAGCACCGCGCTGACGAATGGCTCTTCCTCGAAGTACTGATCGACGTGCCGCCGCAGGTAGTAGACCATGCTTGGCAGCGCGACCTGGTAGTGCGCGACCACGTCGGCCGGCCGGAGGCGTTGCTCGAGGACGCGGCTGATCGCGGGCACCGGCTTGTAACGTTCGAAGTCGGGCAGGACGCGCATGACGAACAGCCAGTTGACCGCGACCATTGCCGCCAGCAACGCCAACGCCGACGCGGCGGGCTTGCGGGCGAGCGCCAGGCCGAGCGCGAGGAGGCCGCCCACAAGCCCGCAGGCGCCGACGAGCAGCGACCCATGGAGCGCGTAGACCCGCCCCGCCGTTTCGAAGAGCCACAGCACGGCGCCCCCCGCAATCGTCAGCAACAGGGCGGCGGCAATCAATGTCCCCCGCACCCAGCCACGCCACCGCGGATCCGAGATCGCGCGAGCGATCACTGCACCGGCGAGCGCGGCGACCGCTACCACGATAGGAAAAATGTAGAGATCCTGCTTACCCGCCGAGAAGGAGAAGAATCCGACGATTGCGCCGATCCAGCACCAGAGCAGCGTGGCGATGCGGCTCTTTTCGCGATATGCCAAGGCCGCGGCTGCGAACAGGAACAGCGACCATGGGAACGAGTCGCTGAGGACCACCGGCAGGTAGAACCACGGCCCGCGATGCTGCCGCACGCCAAAGCCGGACGTGTAGCGCTCGAAGTTCTCGCTGATCACGAAGGAGCGGATGTACATCCACCCGTGTTCGTGATGGAGTGCCGCATACCAGGGGACGACGATCACGGCAACGATCACGATGCCAAGGGGGATCATCATCTCGCGGATGCGTCCCAGCTCGCGATGGACGGCGAGGTAAATGGCGAAGGCGAGCCCCGGCAGCGCGACCGCCACCGGACCCTTCGTCAGTACGCCAAGTCCGACGGCCACGTACATCAACGCCAGGAACAATCGCCGGCGCTGCGGATAGCATTCGCTGAGCGCGAAGAATGCCAGCGTCAGCGACATGAACGCGGTGATCCAGATGTCGATGAAGATCCGCCGCGCGAACATTACCAGTCGCGGCGCGGCCGCGAGACCGGCGGCAGCCCAGAGACCGGCCAAAGTCCCGAGTCCCGCGTCGCGCCTGTGCGCCGTAGCCGCTCTCCGGGCGGAGGCGGAAGTCCCGAGTCCCGAGTCGCGAGTCGGCGCTGGCACGTCGGACCTCGGACCCCGGACCTCGGACCTCGGCACTCCGTCGACAGCTAGACGCCCCAACACGAACGCGCACGCGATGATGATCATCGCCCCGAGCGCCATCGGAATCCGCTGTGCCGTGACCGATACGCCGAACACCTTGTAGAACAGCGCAACGATCCAGTAACTGAGGACCGGCTTGTTGAATCGCGGCAGGTAGTTGAACGTCGGGTTGATGAAGTCGCCGGACTCCAGCATCTCCCGCGGCGTTTCCACGTAGAACGCCTCGTTGGCGTCCCATATCGATTCGGCGCCGAGATGGACGAAGTAAATCGTCACGGCACACAGAAGCAGGACCGGCAGCGCGACGAATTGCCAGTCGACAGCCACGATCAGTGGAGTCCGGACCTCATGGGAGGAGGCGGACGAAGCCTCTCCGTAGCTCGCCTGTTCCGCAGGGCGGGCGGGCACAGGCACGTTCGACGGATTAGTGGCGGAAATGGCGTCGCCCCGTAAAGACCATCGCCAGGCCGTGCTCGTCGGCAGCAGCGATCACTTCGGCATCACGCATGGACCCGCCCGGTTGCACGACGGCGGTCGCGCCCGCTGCGGCAATCGCGTCGAGCCCGTCACGGAATGGGAAAAATGCGTCCGACGCCGCAACCGAGCCCTTGAGCGATCCCGCTGCCCCGGCTTTCATCACCGCGACCTTCACGGCATCCACGCGGCTCATCTGCCCCGCGCCAACCGCCAGGGTGCGATCCGCGGCGGTGAAGATCACCGCGTTCGACTTCACGTGTGCACACACGCGCCACGCAAAGCGCAGCGCGGTCCACTCGTCGGGCGCAGGCTGACGCGTGGTCACGACCTTCGGCATATTGCCAGCGGGCCAGGAATCGCGCGCCTCCGTGACGCGATCCGATTCCTGAGTCAACGCGCCGCCGAGTATCGATCGCAGGTCGGTCCCGGTGCCACGCCCGAGCACGTCGAACGCAGCCGTGACCACGCGCATGTTCGCCTTCGTCGCAAGAATCGGTCGTGCTTCGTCGGTCACGGCAGGCGCCATCACCGCTTCGATGAATGTCGACACGATGGCGCGTGCGCTGTCGGCGTCGATCGGCCGATTGAGGCCGACGATGCCGCCGAAGGCGGACAACGGATCCGCTTCGCGCGCCCGAACGTAAGCGTCTGCCGCCGCCGATCCGGTCGCAACGCCGCACGGGTTCGTGTGCTTGATCACGACCGCCGCCGGTTCGGTGAATTCCAGCGCGATACGCACCGCCGCATCGAGATCGAGCAGGTTCGTATACGACAACTCTTTGCCCTGGTGCACGCGCCAGGCAGCCTCGGGCGGGCCCACGATGGTCCACTTTGCGGGCTGGTGCGGGTTCTCACCGTATCGCAGAGTCTTCTCCTCCTGCACCTCGGGGCGCCGGACGAAGTCGCCGTCGCTCACGAGGATCTGTCCCATGGTCTTTGCGATCAGCGTGTCGAACTCGGCCGTGTGCGCGAATGCCTTCTTCATCAGCTCGAACTTGAACTCGACCGACGGTCCTCCTTTACGCGAGAGCTCATCGAGCACTCGCGGGTAATCGGATGGATCGACCACGACCATGACGTCGCGGAAATTCTTCCCTGCGGCACGAAGTAAGGAAGGGCCTCCGATATCGATCTGCTCGACCAGCTCGTCGAACGACGTCTCGGGATTCCCTGCCGCCTTGGCGAATGGATAGAGATTCACGACCACGAGATCCACGGGTTCGATTCCCTGAGACGCGATCGCCTTCAGGTCATCTGCCCGATTCCGTCGCGCCAGGATACCGCCGTGAATCTTCGGGTGCAGTGTCTTGACGCGACCGTCCATCATTTCGGGGAATCCGGTCACGTCGGACACATTGGTCACGGGCAATCCGGCCTCCGCCAGGGTCTTGGCAGTGCCTCCCGTTGAGATGATCTGGACCCCATGTTCAGCCAGTCCCCGGGCCAGGTCCATCAGCCCGGTTTTGTCAGAAACACTCAGAATTGCGCGCATATTGTGGGATTTTCTTGACTTAGCGGCCCAGCCCCCTTTACTATTCACTCGGCGCTGGCGGGCCAGCGTCGAAAGCCGAGGCCGCGCACTCGCGGTCTTTTTTTATGTCCGGGGGTCAGGGTTGCTTCGGCACGCGCCCGGCTCCACCCATTGCAACAGGCAGGAACAGTACGATGCGTATCACAGGTAAGGTCAAGTGGTTCAACAACGCCAAGGGTTACGGTTTCATTGAGCGCGACGGCGGGAGCGACGTGTTCGTTCACTTCTCGGCAGTCCAGGGCAATGGGTTCCGGACGCTCGAAGAGGGCCAGGCAGTCGAGTTCGAAATCGTTGACGGACCAAAGGGCCCGCAGGCCGGCAACGTCACCAAAGCCAGCTAATCCCTGAAGGGGGGCCGGGGGACATCATTCGTCCTTCGCCCCCTTCATTCCCTTCACCGTAAAGTTCACCTTTCCATCCTTGACGGCCACGCGGAACGCCACTTCCGGGTTCCCGGCCTCGCGCAGCTTCCCAACCTGATCCTTGACGAGCGCCGCGAAGCGGTGAAACGGGACGACCTCTTCCCCCGACTCCCGCCGCGCATCCATTAATGAATCGTACAGCGAATGGAGCTTGTCCATCTCACGCATCGGGTCCTTGAACGCCGTCACGTGCAGCACCTTGGCGTCTGCCTCTTTGGCCGGTTTCTCGACCTGCTTCGGCCGCGGCTGCGCGAACGGTCCGGGACGCCCTTCCTCGCGCGAACGGAGTCCACGGTCCCATAAGTCCACGAACTTCTGGTAGCGCGTCGCCAGCATGTCGAAGCGGAATCGATCGCCGGTCGACTGGATGTGCGTACGCCCCCAGCGCTTCATCAACGCGTCCACCCGTCCGCGCGTTTCCCACGGCGGACGCGGCAGGCGGCCAGAAAAGAACATGTTGTACTCGGCCTCGAGCCTCTTCAGCTCGGACTCGAGTGCCTGCAATTCTTTCTGGACGTCGTCCTGTTCCGCCATGACGCTAGCGGATTAAAAACCAGATCAACGGGAGCCACAGCTCGCGCGCGTAGGGCACGGGGCGATCGTCGATCAGCACTTCCGTCGTGTCGTAGCGCCCGACGATGTCGAAGAGGTCGCGGAGGCGAACCGCGTCCTGCGGATAGAACCGTGCGCGATGACGGAGGCGATCGCCGGCGCCGAGCTCGCGGTACTCTGCCGAGGCACGCGCCAGCTCCACGGCCCGCGCGTAGTCCGGCGCATCGAACTTCGGGAAATCAAGCGTGACCGAGAACGGCAGCTTCGGAGTACCGAACAACGCTTCGCTCAGCTCGGGACTGAGCGCGGCGAGTTCCTCGTCCGCGGGCTGCTCCGGCAGGTCGACGTACGGCCAGAACCGCTCGACGGGCCGATAGTCGGGAACCGGTACAGACGGCGGCGCGTTCGGGTCTGAGGCCATCAAAGATGCGGGAAAGGTGATGGTATCCTGAACTCTTCGGGGCAGCAAGCTGCAGCGATCAGGGGCCACGCCCCACGGGCTCGTCACGAAGATCTCTAAGGCACGAAGAGCAGGAAGGTAGGAACGGACTTTGGTTTTGTCTACTTGTACGTCTCTTTCTTCGTGAGCGTGGTGCCTTTGTGGCCTTCGTGACAGGCGCGTGCGACCGTGGACGCCGACATGTCCGATTTCCGAATCATTCCTTCCATCGAACAATTACGTCAGCGCGAGGCGATGCGCGCGCTCGAGACGCGGTACGGCCGGGCCGCACTGGTTGATGCTCTGCGCGCGGAAACCGCGGCGCTTCGCGATCACCTGGGCTCGGGCGCGGTAGCCGCAGTCACCGTGGACGAGGCGATCGACACGATCGAGCGGGGCGCGGACGCGCGGCTGCGTGCGTCGATGCGCCCCTCGCTCACGGCGGTCATCAACGCGACCGGCGTCATCATCCATACGAATCTTGGACGTGCACCGCTGTCGAGTGCAGCGGCAGCCCGCGTCGCCGAGATCGCTACCGGCTACACGAACCTTGAATACGATCTCGCGCGCGGCGCCCGCGGGCGCCGCGATGCGCACGCCACGCACCTGCTCGCGCGACTCACCGGCGCCGAGGGCGCCGTCGTCGTCAACAATAACGCGGCGGCGACCATGCTGGTGCTGTCGGCGCTGGCCAGCGGACGCGAGGTCCTCATCTCGCGCGGCGAACTCGTCGAGATCGGCGGCGGGTTTCGCGTGCCCGACGTCATGGCTCAATCGGGCGCGGTGCTCCGTGAAGTGGGGACGACCAACCGGACGAGGACCGCGGACTACGCGGCAGCGATTGGCGAACGGACCGCGCTCATCCTGCGCGTGCATCCGTCCAACTTCCGCATCGAAGGGTTCACGGAGCGCCCGGCGCTGGCGGATCTCGTGGCGCTCGGGCGCCGCTTCAACGTGCCGGTCGCGGAGGACCTGGGGAGTGGATGGCTTGGCTGGCCCGATCGTGCCGCACTTCCCGCACCGCTCCAGGACGAACCGATCGTCTCGGAGAGCATCGAAGCCGGCGTTGATGTCGTCTGCTTCAGCGGCGACAAGCTCCTCGGGGGACCGCAGGCAGGGATCATCGCGGGTCGCGCCGAGGCCATCAGCCAGATCGCTCGCCACCCCTTGATGCGCGCGCTGCGTGTCGACAAGCTGACTTACGCGGCGCTCGAAGCGACGCTCGAAGCGCACGCGATCGGCCGCCGCGGCGACGTGCCGGTGATTCGGATGCTGGGACTGAGCGTCGCAGAGATCGGCAGTCGTGCCGATGCGCTCGCGGCATCGCTCGCCGCGAATGGCTGGCGCACGCGCGTCATCGACGGTCTGTCCACGATCGGCGGCGGCAGCGCGCCCGGCGCCGAACTCCGCACGCGTCTCGTGCAACTCGAACGCGACGGGCTGTCGGCGGATGAGATCGAAGAGCGGCTGCGCGGCCTCGAGCCGCCCGTCATCGCCCGCATCCAGGACGATCGCGTCGTGCTGGATCTTCGCACCGTGCTGCCGGAACAAGACCAGCTGCTCGCTGTGCTGGTGTCTTGACAATCGAAGATTCGAAGGAAGAGCGAAGAGTCGAAGGAGTTCGCATTTTTCAGTCGAAGGAGCGTTGCTCCTTCGATACTTCGTCTTCCTTCGATTCCTTCGATTGTGAGAGACAGCGGGGGGGCGCCGAAAGCACCGCCCCGTCAACTGTCTACCAGTTAATCCGTGATACGAGCTGAACGACCCGGGCGGTGTTCTGCCCGGTCAGGTTCGTCAACTGGAAACCGGTCAACGTGCTGCCGCCGATCCCGGTGATCGTGTTGCCGCCGACCACCGCGACGGGTTGGAAGTTCGCGTGGTTGAACGCGTTGAGCAACTCCGCCGCGAACTCGAAGTTGACCCGGCCGACGATCGGGATGCGCTTCGAGATCCGGATATCGTGCTGGTTGAACATCGGGCCCGTGACAACCAGCGACCCCGTGCCGCAGTCGCCATGCCCGCTGTTGGCAGTGTTGTTCTGTACCGTCGGTGACAACTCGATGCAGTCAGGACCGTTCGCCGGCGCGAAATACCGCCCGGTCGGCGCCGCACCCGCGTAGCCGGTTGGCGACGTCGCGCTGACGGCAAACGCAAGAATCGTGTTGTCGATCACATCCTGCGGCCACATGTACACCTGCTTCCCGGTGTCATCGAACCGCAAGCGGAACATCTTCTGCACGTCCTTGGTCGACATGCCGACGAGTCGCAGGTCGCCGAGATCGACCAGGCGGCCGCTCTGGAGCCTTGACGACACGCCAACCTGCCATCCACCGATCACGCGATCGACGAAGCCGTTGACGTTGCCGCCGAAGTGACGTCCGCGACCGAACGGAAGATCGTAGACAACGACTGACTTGAACTGGTGGGTCACGTCACCGGGTGTGCCGCTGTCCCGCAGCATGCGGAGCGGGCGCCTTAGGGTCGTGAAGCCCGATCCGTCGGTGAGGTAGCCCTGGCCAAAGACGTAACTCGCCTGGAAGGTCAGGCCTTTCGACAGCCGCTGGCGCAGCTCCATCTGGAGCGAGTCGTACTTCGACTTGTTGAGATTGTCGCGGACAATCGCGCCGCCGAGCAGATCCGGATTCGCGACGAAGAAGTTCGCCGGGAAACCGGCCGCCGCCGCATTGGCGCGGAACGTCGCGCTGTTCATCAGGCCGTTCGCATTCTGCGTCGCGAACCCGAAGGGGTTGGGGTTGCGAGCCGCGAGGAAGCCGAGGAACGTCGCGTTGGTCCAGTTCGCCCCGGAGTACGCGGCCGCATTCCCGGCGTTGTTTCTCGGCTGTCCGTTGAAGAACGCCAGGAACGTCGGCAGCGGCGCGGTTCCGGGCTCGCCGGTGAATGCAAACGTGTTGCCTCGTCCCGCGGCGATGTTCGCCTGCAGGTTACGCTGCGCCTGGCGGAACTCGTCGAGGAACCCGTTCTCGACGATGTTGAACTCGTTGTAGTTGATGTTGTCCCACTGGTCATGGCCGCGCGTGCCGACGTAGCGCACTTCGACAGCCATGCTCGAACCGATCGAGCGGGTGATGCCCGCCTGCCACGAGTCGGCGTAGGGCACCTGGAGATCGGGCGCGAAGCCACGAATGTCCTGCGTGACGACATCCGTCATTGGATAGCTCGGCGTGTCGTTGAACGACGCGGGACCGAGTCGTGAGGTGTCGCGCAGAAGCACGGGGACGGGCCCTCCCTGCACCAGGTTGCCGTTGCCATCGCTCCGTGTCGCGGTAATCACCACGCCAGGATTCGCGTTGAAGATCGCGGTGAAATCGTTCAGCCCCTGGCGGCTGAACGAGCGCGTGTACCCGCCGCGCACCACGAAGTCGCCCCTGCCCATCAACGTGCCGAGGAACCCTGGCCGCGCCTGCGGCACCCAGGCGACGCCAACGCTCGGGGCGATGTTGTTGTAGTCCACGTCGTAGGCACGAGTGCCTTCGGTGTATTGATTGAACACCGGCCGAACGCCCGGCATGTTACCCGGCTGGAAGATGTTGCAGGACGAGTCGTCCTTCGCGCCGGACAGGCCGCAGATGTTCGTGATGTCACCGTAGGTGTAGCTGCTGTTCAGCGCATAGAACGGGAACTGCAGACCGTAACGGAGGCCGGCGTTGAGCGTGAGATTCTGGCGCAGCCGCCACTGGTCCTGGATGAACAAGTCGGTCTCGCGCAAGCGGCCGCGCTGAATGCCGACCCCCTCGTACACGTACTTGCCGGTCCCTTCGTCGAGACGCGCATCGCCGCCGATCTGAGAGATGCGGCCAGTAAGGAATGCGTAGAGGTTCTGCGCCGACGTCAGGTTCGCCGCGGACGCGCCGGGGAAGTTCGCGGCAGTAAACATCGACAGCGCCGGATCGCTCGGCAGCATGCCCGTCGTGATGGTGGGCACCAAGGACGAGTTCTTGGCCCAGATGCTGTACTGCGTCCACGAGGCGCCGAGGCTGAAACTGTGCGCCCCCTTCAGCCACGTGACCGTATCCTCGATCAACAGGCTCTCGGCATTGCGGGACTGCGGGCTCGGCTGATTGTTCGGACCGCCGCCGCAGCACGCGGACGTCAGGTTGGCGCCGACGTTCGGGAAGAAAATGTGGAACCCCTGCTGGTTCGCCAGGCTGCCGCTGAACATGTCGGTCGCGAGCTCGTCGAAGAATTTCACCGGCGCCCCGCTGTAGCCGACGCGCGCCTCGTTCACGAGATTCCGCGCCACGTTGGAGCGAAGGGAGTTGCTGAATCCAAACCGTTGCGACGACTGCCCCGCTTCCACGGGGAAATCGGGGTAGGTCGCGTCGAAATTATTGAGGGTGTCGGGCGTGTCGGTGAAGTACTGGTAGTTGAACGCGCTGGTGAGCCGGTGCTCGCTGTTGATGTTGTAGTCGACGCGCGCCGTCGGATACCGCCGCAACGACGTGACCCCGAGGTTGTAGGTGTAGCGCTGCAGGTTGACGTCGGTATCCGAGAGCGAACCCGTCGTACCGGCCGCTGACCGCATGTCCGCGAGGAGCTTTGAAATCGTGGGGTCGGCGGCCGAGAGGTGACCGCTGCGCGCCGCGAGATCGAGCACGTTCACCGTCTGCGTAACGCCGTTCGCCACGTAGCGGAAGTTGCCGAGCTGTGCACTCGGGTTGAGGATCGTCCGGTTGCGCGTGGTGTCGTTCGGTTGCCGGAACTCCTCGTAGTTGACGAAGAAGAATGCCTTGTTGTGCCCGTCGAACAGGCCCGGGATGACGATCGGGCCGCCCGCCCGGAATCCTCCCTGGTTCTGTTTCAGCTTCGCCTTGTCGACGCCGTCACGGTTGTTGAACCAGGTGTTCGCGTTCAGCTTGTCGCTGCGGTAGTAGTGATAGCCGCTGCCGCTGAAATTGTTGCTGCCGGAACGCGTGACGAATTTGATCTGCACTGCGCCCTGGCCCGCCCCGTCCGCCCCCTGCGCGGCCGACGTCACCGTGACCTCTTCGATCGCGTCGAGCCGCGGGCTGACGATCGCGAAGAACCCGTCGGTCGTGCGCAGCGTATTGTCCTGCACGTTGACGCCGTCGAGCGTGATGTTGATCGCGCCACGCGGCAGGCCGTTGATGGTCGCGTCGCGATTGCCGGCGGGCGTCGACACACCCGGCAGGAAGTTGACGAAGTCCATCGCACTGCGGCTGGTCAGCGCCAGCTTCGTGATCTGGTTGGTGTTGATCGTCGAGGAGACAGTCGACGATTGCGTCTGGACGACTTCGGAGCTCGAGGAAACCGTCACCTGTTCGCTGACGCCGCCAAGCTCCATGACGGCTTTCACCGCGGCGCCGGCGCCGGACGTCAGCACGACGTCGTTCACCACGACCGTCCTGAAGCTGGGGAGCGCAACCGTGACGGTGTAGGTGCCGATCGGAAGACTCGGAATTGAAAACGCCCCTTCCGAGTTGGACACGGTGGTCTGCGTCAGGCCGGTTGCGATGTGTTTGACCGTGACATCCGCGCCCGGCAGCACCGCACCTGTGCCGTCGACCACGGTCCCGCTGATCGTCTGCGTGGTGCCGCCCTGCCCGCGCGCGAGATTGGCAGTGACCACCAGAGCGAGAAGGCACACGACGAGTACCCGATATATGCGTCGGTTCATCGAATCCCCCCATCCATTCATATCGAGGGGCTTCGCCCCTCGAACTCCCCGACACGCGCGCTCGCGGGGACCCCGACCCCGCGCCGCTCGCGTGGCTCACTCGCGGCGCTCGTTCGCTCGCACCACAGCGCACGTTGACGTCTGCGGACACGGGCACCGGCACCCGTCCGTCCGCCTGCGAGGGCGTTTTCAGTCGACCAGACTGCATCCAATGGGTATACAGGGCATGGCGTCGGCGGGACCGCTGACGCCACTCGCGGGGACCCTCCACCCCCGCGAGCCGCACAATGCCGAGTACGGCCGGAACGTTACGCCCATACGGGCGAGCCGTCAAGACAGGCCGGAATGATGAGTTTTAGGAATACGTAGGGACGAGTGGCTGAGTTTCGGGGGTTCCCAGCGTTCCAGAGGTTCCAAAAGTTCGAGAAGTTCTGGTTCCAAGAGGTTCCAGGGGTTCGGGTTCCCGGCGCTGAACCTCTCGAACCCGGAACCTCTAGAACCCCTGGAACCAGACCCTCGGGAACCACCCCCGGAACCCTGGAACCTCTTACCCTCTCAGCGTCGGCTACCAGCTAAAGCGCGCCACGAGCTGAATGACCCGGTTGCCGTTCTCCTGCAGCGCGGTGACACGGTAGTTGTCCGCGTTGTTGGCGTTCGCAAGGCTGGTCGCGAAATTCGTCGAGGACGTCGCGACGAAAACCGGAATGAAATTCGGATGATTGAACGCGTTGATCAGGTCCGCTCGGAACTCGAACATCGTCCGCCCGACCAGGCGCGTTCGCTTCACGGCGCTGAGATCCACGCGCTGGTAAATCGGTCCCCTCACCACGAGGCTGTGAACACCGCAGTCGCCAAAAGCGGTGGTCGCGATCTGGCCGTTCGGAACGCCGTTCGTAGTCGGCGTATTCTGCGCGACCTCGATACAATCGGGACCGTTCGCCGGGGCGAGGTAGCGGCCCGCCGGCACACCAAGACTGCTATACCCGGTTGATGACGTGGCGCTCGTGCTGAATGCCCGAACGGTGTTCTCGAGAATGTCCTGCGGCAACATGTAGATGTTGGCCGGTGCGTTCGCGTTGAGCCCGGTCGGGGCGTACTCGTACTTCTTGAACGCCTTCTTCACATCGTCCACCGACATACCGACCACACGCACGTTGCCGAGGTCCACCATCCGCCCGCTCTGGATGCGTGCGATGCCGTCGAACTCCCATCCGCCGACGAGCCGATCGATCCAGTCGTTCGACGTGCTCAGGAAGCGGCGCCCCTCGCCGAAGGGGAGTTCGTACACCCAGTTGAATTTCAGCGCGTGCGTGATGCTGCCAGGATCGCCTGTTTGAATCCGTTCTCTACGAGGTGTTCTCAACGAGAACCGGGCGTACTCATACGCATTGCCAAACACGTAACCGCCCTGGAGCAGGAACCCGTGAGACATGCGCTTGGTCACGTCGATCTGCAGCGAGTCGTACTTGGTGAACCCGGAGTTGCTCTCGACCTGCGCCGACGCGACGTCCGGATTGACGATGAAGAAATTCGCGGGCAAACCGGCCCGGGTGGCGTTGGCCCGCCGGGTAGGATCCGCGAAGAGGCCGGTCGCCGCCGTCGAAGTGCTGGCGGATGCCGGCGCGAACGGATTGGGG
>JBKOZS010000089.1:0-27757 GCA_046726015.1 Acidobacteriota bacterium | reverse complement strand
GTTCGTAGTAGATGCCGAGCGGCTTGCCGGTGCGATGGGACATGATAATTACCTCTTGGTGTCCGACAGCTGCGGTTTCTCTAACCGTCCAACTCGTCGTCTGATCCTGAAAATAAAAAAGCCCCCTCTCGGTGAGAGGGGGCTCCGTAAGTTCGCGTTCGGTTGTGCCTGGCCTATTCCGCTCGCCTGCGCAGGCGCGTCCCCCTCTCCCTCGCGGGAGAACAACAGGTGCAGGGACAGCAACAACAACGAGCCATGGGCTTAGGGCGATGGTATCTGGCGCCCGAGCTAGGTGTCAAACGTCAATGAGCCATTTCGGCATCCGTCATTCGTCATTGACACGCTACAGGACGCGCTCGCACCTCACATACATGTGACGCGCGTCGCGGCGAATGTGTCCGGCCCTGGTCAGGCCATCCAGAATCCGAAGGCAGGCGGCCTCGTCAACGCCCAGCAGGCGCATGGTCTGTCGCAGCGAAAGAGTCAGTCCCGGCAAGTCCTCGAACTCATCGACGATGCGGCGGACGAGGGCTTCGCGGCGCTGCACGTTGCGCCGCTCCACGACCCCCGTCGGCGGAAGTTGCATGCTGAGCGGGCGGCCTTTGACGTCCGCCAGCGACACCACCGGCAATTCGATGCGATTGGGTGACGACATGTGTGGACTCCGGTCAGAATCCAGAATTGGACGGTGCTGGGGGTCGCAATAATACCCTAAGTCGGCGACTTTTCAACCGGGGATCTTGGCGACCCCGCCCAATCCGCGCAACATTTTGAAATAGTGTGACTTAGTCCCGAAAGGAGGCAACAACGTCGATCGCGCGACGGATATCTTCGCGGTTCGTCGCCAGTCCCACCGACACCCGGACGGCGCCGACCGCGGTCGTTCCTCCGAGACACTCACTGAAGTCTTGGACGTTGAAACCATCCTCGTTGGCTTCAAAACATTTCCTGCTCGCCGCGGCCGGCAGGCCGAGCGCCGCCTCCGACGCACCCGGATTGCAGAAGCAGCCTCCACGCACGGCAACTCGCGCCGACGCGGCCCGTTCCTCGACGATCCAGTACGGGATGGGACGAGCGGCCGGCGACCAGAGGGTGAATGCGACGGTGCCGCCGCGATCGCATGCGCACCCGGGCCCGTGCATGCGCACGAGCGGTGTCTCATTCGAATGGCGCAACGCGCCGAGCTCTTCGATGAGGACGCGCGTCATCCGCGCAACGTGCGCGGACAGCCGTGGCATCGACACCTCGCTCAGCACGTCGAACCCGGCGTCAAGCGCGGCGAGGCCCAGGAAATTCGGCGTGCCCTCTTCGAATCCCTGGTGATTCGCGCGCAGGTGATGGGTGCCGAGTTGCACGGCCGCGTAGGTCACAGTGCCTCCCGCGAACCACGGCCGCCGAAGGCGTGCGAGCGCATCGCGACGCGCGACGAGTGCGCCGATACCGGTCGGATAACCGAACATCTTGTAGAACGAGAGGGCAACGAACGCCGCGGGATGACGCCGCAGGCTGAGCGCGTGCGCCGGCACGTACGACGCGGCGTCGAGCAACACGTCGAACCCGCGCGCCTGGGCCAAGCCGATGAGCGACAACGGGTGCTGAACCCCGGAGAAATTCGACTGTGCGGGAAATGCAAAAAGACCTCGCTCGCCGCGAATCCGCGCGAGTCGCGACATTGGATCCGACAGGCGCAGGTCGGCGTCGAGCGGCAGATAGACGACGGGGGTGCCGGCACGCTTCGCGTATTCACGGATGCCGTTCACCGAATTGTGGTTGTCGGCGGTGAGCACGAGAGGCGCGTCGGGTCCGAACTGGTAGCTTTCGGCCACGAGCTTGATAGCGGCCGTGGCGTTCGCCGTGAAGCACACGTCATACGATTCCTCGTCCGCATCCAGCCAGGCGAGGGTTCGTTGTCGCGCCGCATCGATGATGCCTGCGCTCGCACGTGACGGGTTGTGCTCGGAATGCGGGTTGCCGAACAGTCCGTGAGCCATGAGCGCCGCGTGCGCCCGGATCTGCGAATCCGCGTAAAGCGCGCTCCCCGTGTAATCGAGATACGCTTCGCCGGTGCGCGCGAGCCGGCCGAACTCGCGCGCGCGCAGATCCTTGAAATACTCGTCGTCGCACGGCACGCGCGCGGTCAGCACCCTCGCCTCCGCATCCGCGCGACCGCTTCGGGGGTTGATTCACGCGGCGACGCACCCTTTGCCGCGCGATCGGACTCGCTCTCGTCGTGAGGGGTGCCACCAAAGTACCGGCTGATACTGACGACGCGTGCTCGCGCATCAGGTGTCGTGTCTGGTGCGAGGGCCGGGTTCATGACGTCCTCGAGCCAGTCGGCAAGACCACCGCGAAGGAAATAGACCTGTCGATGACCGCGCGCGCGGAGAAGGACCCAGCCCTGCGCCGCGTGTGCGCCGCCATCCGAATACAGGACGATGGTCTCCTCGTCCCTGAACGGGGCGGTCACGAGCGTGTCGAGCGCCATTCGTTCGGCCGTTGGCAGGTGATACCGTTCGAAATCTGCGGCCGGCCGCACGTCAATCACGCGCAGGCCAGGCTTGCGATCCTTGATCCACGTGGCCAGCTCCAGCGCCGTGACGTGATCGTCTTCTCGCTCGACCGCTCGCGCGAGCGCTTCGACATCCACCGACGTTCCGGCGGGCACGGGCGTGCGCACCACCGCCGCCAGCGCACCGAGCACGAGTGCAACGGCGGCAAGCGAACGGCGGTAGTCGATCATGTGCGTACTCGCCGCTCCAGGCGCTCGGAGAGGACGAAGCAGCCGATCGCTGTGAGCACCACGACGAACACAACCGCGCCATACGGCATGTGCAGCACTTGCGGCAATGTCAGCGTGCCGCGCGCGTCACGTTCGTAGAAGGCCTGGAGCGGACCGAACAGCAGCCCCGTCACCAGCACTCCCATGAACAGGCCGGCGACCACCATCGCGCCGTCGCCGCGCCCCGTCGCGGCCGCGACACACGACGTTCCCGGACACAACCCTGCCAGCGCAAAGCCGGCGCCGAAGATGAGCCCACCCACCACCTGCGGCAGCAGGAACGTCTCCGGCACATAGACCTGTGAAAGATCGACGAGGCCGAGTCGTGACAGCCAGAACAGGCCAAGCATCGCGGTGACGATGGCGCTGAACATCACCTTGAAGACCGTGAGATCGGTGAGGTAGAACTGGCCAACCAGTTTGCGCGCGCTCCCGAGCCCGGCGCGCTCGAGCGTCCAGCCAAACGCCACGCCGACTCCAAACGCGACGGCAAGCGACCCATCAGCAATCATCGCCACTCGCTCCTGAGCATCGGCGCGACGCCGTAGGCTGCCGCGAACGCGCCAATCATGAATGCCCAGCTCCCGGCGCTGAGGAGCGCGCCGCCGGTGAGCGCCTGGCCACTCGTGCAGCCCCGCGCGAAAATGGCCCCGGCTCCCATCACCGCTCCGCCGGCAAACGCAAACATGAGCCGCGCGGCGCGAGCGGCATGGCGGCCGCGTTCGATCTCGCCGCGAACACGACCTGCAATCAGCGCGGACAGAAACCCACCGACCACGACCCCGGCGATTTCAAACAGCAGCCAGTCGCGCCACGGTCCGTCAGGCGCCGACACATATCGCGTGAAATACGGATTCGTGCTCGCCTTTGCCGGTGCCACAGCCGCCACCGTCCCCGCCACCGTCGTCGCGAATGCGCCTGACGCGCCAAGTCCGCGCCCGGTCAACACGAAGGCGGACAACAGCACCAGTCCAAGGGCCACACCCGCGAGGTACGGATCGGCGTACGGTTTCGGACTGCGACGAAACATGTGTGCTATTTCTTCGCGGCCGGGTTATCGATCGGCAGCCCGCGGCGTTCCCAGTCCTGGTACGAACCGTCGTAGAGCAGGACGGGATGACCGAGCGACCTGGCGGCGAAGAGCAGCGCGGTGGCCTGCTGGCCGATGTGGCAATAGGCAATGACCGTGTCGCCTGGCTTCACACCCGCGTTCGCAAAGAGCGTCGACAGTTCGGCAGCCGGCTTGAGCTTCAGATCGTCACCGTTCACCTGATCGAATGGCAGGCTCTTCGCGCCAGGAATGTGACCGGCCATGTGATGTTCCCGCGCGCCACTTGCCTGCACGCCGTCGTAGAACGAGGCGGCGCGTGCGTCGACCACGACGAACCCTGGCGTCTTCACATGCGACTGCACGAAGGCTGCATCGGCGAGCAATGGCTTGACCTTCAGCGGCGCCAGCTTTCCCGTTTTCGCCGGCGGAACGACTGCGGTGACCTGGCCTGCTTCCTTTTTCCACGCTTCGAGGCCACCATCGAGCATCGACACGTTCTCGAGACCGGCATAGAGAAACGTGAAAATCGCGCGGGTTGGAGGTGACACCCAGTCCTTCGCGCCGTACACGATGATGCGCGAGTCATCGGAAACGCCGATGCCTTCGAGCTGCGTCCGCAGTTTCTCGGGACTCGGCATTTCGAGCGCCAGGCCTCCCGATTCCCCATCGTCAGCGGAAATGGCCTGCAGTTTCAGGAATCGCGCGCCGGGAATGTGCTCGGTGGAATATTCCGCGTCGGGTCCGACGTGGAAGATCACGAGCTTGGGATCGTTCAGGTGCTGCGCGAGCCAGGCGGCGGACACGATCATCGCGTCGCGCGGCGGTTCCGCACGAGAAGCGGTCGGCGCGGGTGCGAGAGACAGCGCTAGCGCCGCGCCACACACTACGGAAGTTAAGGACGTCTTCACAGGAACCTCCCGGAAGCTTTATACGAGTACTCTCTTGTCGATGTTCTACAAGAGAGGGGCGAGAATGTCAACCCGCGGGGCCAGACTACACTGGCGCTGACCGATGGCCCACTCAATCGTGATCGTTGGAGCCGGCGTGTTCGGGCTGACTGCCGCGTGGGAGCTGCGGGCTCGCGGCTGGGTCGTCGAGGTGATTGACCCGGGTCCCATCCCAAGGGCGACCGCCGCATCCACTGACATCAGCAAGGTCATCCGGATGGACTACGGACCCGACGAGCTCTATACGTGGATCGGTGAAACCGCGCTCGAGGGCTGGGACCGCTGGAATGCGCTGTGGACGCCGCCGCTCTACCGCCAGGACGGGTTTCTTGTGCTGTCATCTTGCGCAATGCAACCAGGCAGTTTCGAGGGAGACAGCTACGATCTGCTCCGGCGCCGAGGTCACGACATCGTGCGCGTGAACACACCGCAAGCGCGGGCGCGATTCGGCGCGTGGTCGAACCGTGATTATCCCGATGGCTACTTCAATCCGCGAGCGGGATGGGCCGAAAGCGGAAAGGTCGTGGCGCGCATTGCCTCGGAGGCGCGTGCAGCAGGCGTGCGCTTGACCGAAGGCGCGAGCTTCGACCGCATCGTCGATCGACACGATCGCGCTGCCGGTGTCAGGTTAAGCGACGGTCGCGTCGTCGCCGCAGACGCGGTGTTGATTGCCGCCGGCGCCTGGACGCCGGCGCTGCTGCCGGATCTTGCGAACGTCATGTGGACGACGGGACAACCCGTCGTGCATTTTGGCGTGGACGATCCGCCAGCGTGGCAGGCGCCACGGTTCCCGGTGTGGGCTGCCGACATCGCGCGTTCGGGATGGTACGGCTTCCCCGCTCTTTCCGACGGGACGTTGAAGATCGGCCATCACGGGCCAGGCCGCCGAGTGGATCCCGATGCACCGCGCACGATTGTCGACGACGATGTCGGGCGGTTCCGCGCGTTCCTGCGCGAACACCTCCCTCCGCTTGCCGATGCGCCCGTCCATGCGACGAGACTGTGCCTCTACTGCGACACGTTCGACGGCGACTTCTGGATCGACGAAGACCCGGCGCGCCGGGGCGTCTTCGTCGCTGCCGGCGACAGCGGCCACGGGTTCAAGTTCGCGCCAGTGCTGGGGTCAGTGATCGCGGATGTCGTCGAGCGGAAACCCAACGCGTGGCGCGAGAGATTCAGATGGCGTGAACGCGTTCGTGATGGCAAGGAAGCCGCGCGGTCGATGGCTCAAGGCTTATGACTCAGGGCTTATGACTCAGGGCTTATGACTCAGGGCTTATGGCTCAGGGCTCAGGGCTCAGGACTTAAGGCTCAGGGCGGAGGGTCCCATCATCGGTCAGGCGGTATAGTGGCTCAGGGCGGCTTACGGCCTAAGCCGGCTCAGGCCGTGAGCCAGCATGAGCCGTGAGTCCTGAGCCTTGAGCCCTTGAGTCACGCGGCCGGCAGTTGCAACCGCGCGCGGACGCCACCGGTTCGCGACGCATCGAGCGCGATCGAACCGCCGTACAACTCGGCGAGGTCGCGCACAATCGCGAGGCCGAGACCGGATCCCGGCGCCGCCTCGTCGGCCCGCACACCCCGCTGCAACACCGCCTCGCGCATCGATTCCGCAATCCCCGGCCCGTCATCGTCCACGGCGATGACGATCGCGCCATCCGCCTGCGACGAACCAATCCGAACTCGAGAGCGCGCCCACTTGCACGCGTTGTCGAGCAGGTTCCCGAGCATCTCATCGAGGTCTTCGCGCTGGCACCTGACGCTGTGATCGGGCGCGACGTTTACGTCGATGGCGAGACCGCGCCCATCGTACAGACGCAGCATCGTACGCGACAACGCCTCGGCGGATGCCGCGACGGAGCAGCGCGCTCCCGGCGTCGCGCCCGATGCGGCCGCCCGGGCGTGCGCGAGGTGATACTCCACCTGCCGGCGCATGCGGTCGACCTGACTCGTAATCGCTGCCGCGACATCGGCGTGGCCTGCCTTCGCCGCACGTTCGGCTTCGTGCGTCAGCACGGCCAGCGGGGTCTTGAGGCCGTGCGCGAGATCTCCCGCTTTCGCGAGCGCACGCTGCACCATCTGCGCGCGGTGCGCGAGCAGCGCATTGAGATCGTCGACGAGCGGCTGGATCTCGCTCGGATACGTTCCCTCGACGCGGCCGTCATGCCCGCGGTGCACCGCGCCGAGACGCGCCCGCAACTGGTTGATCGGCGTCATCCCGCGGCGCACCTGCGCGAATCCAAGGGCAAGACAGACGATCGCCACAATGGTTTGCGGGACGGGATGCACGAACAACCCATGAAACTTCTGCGGTGCACCCGGATGGCGGATCATGTAGGCGGTGATGACGACGAGCGTGACGATGAAGAGACCGATCGTCCATAGGACGGCGCCAAGCACCAGCCGCGAGCGCAGCGACACCATCAGCGCGGTTCCTCGAGCCGATAACCCATACCGCGCACGGTTTCGATATACGAGACGCCAAGCTTCCGTCTGAGACGTCCGATGAAGACCTCCACCGTGTTCGAGTCGCGGTCGGATCCTTCCGCGTAAATGTGCTCCGTCAACTCGCTCTGCGGCACGACGCGGCCGCGATGATGCATCAAGTACGAGAGCACGCGGAACTCGTGGCTGGTCAGCTTCACTGGCGAGCCGTTTACCGTTACCCTTGCCGCGCGCGCATCGAGCGCGAGCGCGCCGCAGCGCAGTTCGGTCGTGACGTGGCCGCTTGCCCGACGAATGAGTGCACGGAGCCTCGCCAGCACTTCCTCCATGCGAAAGGGTTTCGCCACGTAATCGTCAGCGCCGCTGTCGATGCCCTGCACTTTCTCGTTCCAGCTGCCGCGCGCGGTGAGGATCAAGACCGGCACGTCGATGCCGGCATCGCGCCACCGACGGAGCAGCGTCAGGCCGTCGATTTTCGGCAGACCGAGATCGAGGAGAATCGCGTCGTAGCGCTCGGTCTGCGCGAGGAAATCCCCACGCGCGCCGTCCGCCGCGCAGTCGACGACATAACCGGCATCTTTCAACGCCGTTGCAAGCTGCCGCGCGAGCGCGGCCTCATCCTCGACGATCAGTATTCGCATGAAGCGGGGCGTAAGGCCGTAAGCCGCCCCGGGCCCTTTATAGCGCATTCGTTGCTGAACGGCAGCTGAACGAACCGTTCACGAACCGTTCAGCGCCGGGCGAGTAGGCTCACCCTCCATGCGAAATCGAACATTTGTCCTGATTGTGGTTGCCGCTCTCCTCATCGTTGCCGGAGCGCTGACGATGCGGGCCGAGGGAGGCGGAGCGATGCGGCGGTGGTTTGCCACCATTCACGGGCGTTAACGAGCAAGGAGACACCATGAACAGAGTCGCTGCTCTGGCCGCGCTGGTGATGCTGGCGGTCATTCCAGTCGCCGCGCAAGAGAAGGAAACGGCAACGCCGAACGTCACGGGCAAATGGACGATGACCGTGCATCCGGATCCTCATGGCGTGACCATGGGCCTGGTCCTCGAACAAAAGGGGACCAAGGTCACTGGCACATTCGCCAGTCCCCACGGCGATATTGCGGTCGAGGGAGAGTTCGTCGGTGGCCAGCTGAAGCTCGCCACGACGGACCCGGATCCTGACCACCGGATCACGTTCACCGCGCGCCTGAAAGACGACCGCACGCTCGCTGGATACCTGTCGAGTCCGATGGGTGACATGGAGTGGACCGCCGAGCGCGTGAAATGACCACGACCACGGACGCACACGGAATGACACGGAACACAGAATGAGTGCGGTAAAAGATCTGGTTCATGCCTGGCGAACGATCGTTCGCATGCCGGTGCTCGCGGCCGTCGTGATCCTCTCCCTCGGCGTCGGCATTGGCGTCAACACCGTTGTCTTCGCCTGGATCCAGTCGGTGGTCTTTCGGCCTATTGCCGGTGTGCGCCACGCCTCGGCGTTCTACCTCGTCGAGCCGCGCTCCGACATCGGCATCTATCCGGCGGCATCGTGGCTCGAATACCGAGATCTGGCGGAGAGGCTGCGCACGTTCGAGGCGCTGCTCGCATTCCGCATGGTGCCGCTTTATGTCGGCGAGTCGGGGCGTGTCGAACGCGGCAACGGCCTGCTGATCTCAGGCAATTACTTCTTGGCGCTGGGCCTGCAGCCGGTGCTCGGACGTTTTTTCCTTCCTGACGAAGCTGCGACGCCGGGCAAAGCACCCGTCGTCGTGATCTCGCACGACTACTGGCAGTCGCGATTCGCTGGCGATCCGGCCGTCGTTGGCAAGTCAATTCGCATCAACGGCGTCGATCTCGCGGTGATTGGCGTCGCTCCGCGCGGGTTCCAGGGCACCGTGATGCGTCTCGGTTTCGATCTGTTCCTGCCGGCCACGATCGCACCGGTCCTCTTTCCTGGATCACGCGAACTCGAAGACCGCAGCGTCCGCGGCTATTCCATGATGGGACGCCTCGCCAGCAGCGCCACGCGTTCCATGGCACAGACGGAACTCGATGCTGTGATGCGCGATCTCGCACGGGCGTATCCCAGGTCGAATGGCGCGATCCTCGGCGAAGTACGGTCCTTCTGGGAAGCTCCTCGCGGGCCGCAGCGGCTGCTTGCCACCTCCCTCGCGTTCCTTCAGGCGATCTTGCTGCTGCTGTTGCTGGCGGTCTGCGGCAACACCGCGAATCTGCTGATGGCGCGCGCCAATGCGCGACAGCGGGAGATGAGCGTCCGCCTTGCGCTTGGCGCCGGTCCATTGAGGATCGCCCGGCTGCTGCTCATCGAAAGCCTGCTCCTTTCGGTGGCCGGGGCGGCGCTCGGCGCGGCGATCGCATGGTGGGGCACGAACGCGCTCAGCGCAGCGCCTCCAATGCGCGTGCGAGGTATCCCGATCACATTTCACACCGAGGTGGACGCCACGGGGCTCACGTTCGCAGTGCTTCTCGGGCTTGCGTGCGGAGTGATCTTCGGAATGGCGCCGGCACTGCAACTCGCATGGCTCGATCCGCAGCAGACACTGCGCGCCGGATCGAGCACGTCACCTCGCAGCCGCATGCGTAACACGCTGATGGCGCTCGAGGTCGCGCTCGCGATTGTCGTGCTCGTCGCCGCCGGCCTGTTCTTCCGCAGTTTCATCGAGACGCGACAAACGAACCCGGGATTCCGGCGTGAGGGGGTCCTGCTCTCCGCCTACGACCTCACCGGCCGCCGGGTGAATGATGGCAGCGCACGAATGTTCGCGGCCCGCCTGCTCGATCGACTGCGCACGGTCCGTGCGATCGAAGCGGCTGCCATTGCCAGCTCGGTGCCGCTCGACATCCACGGCATGCCCACGCGCTTCTTCACGCTGGAAGGGCGCGCACGCGAGGATGGCATGCCTGACGAAGCCCTCGCGAACACCGTGACGCCGGGGTACTTCGACGTGCTGGGCATCCCGCTCGTTGCGGGAACGGATTTCGCGAACCTCGCCGATACGGCCGCGCCGCCACAGGCGATCGTCAACCAGGAATTCGTGCAACGCTACCTGGATCGCGCGGAGCCCCTGGGTCGCCGCATCGAGCTGCGTGGCCGCACCTTTACCATCGTTGGCGTCGCGCGCAACGCGCTCTACAACGCGTTCGGCGAGCCGCCCACGCCCATCATCTACCTGTCCTACCGTGATCGCCCGGCGGCTTCTGGAGAGATTCACGTTCGCACGCGCGCGGGCAATGAGACCGCCGTCGCCGCGGACCTTCGCCGCGTGGTGCGCGATCTCGATCCGGAGCTTCCAATCTTCGACGTGCGAACGCTCAACGATCACATCGAGTCGAACCTGATCCTGAGACGCATTCCGGCGCGGATGTTCACGGTGCTCGCGCCGCTGCTGCTCCTTCTCGCGGCGATTGGCATCTACGCAGTGGTGTCGTACAACGTCTCGCTTCGCACCACCGAGATCGGCGTGCGACTCGCGCTGGGAGCGACCGCCCGTCGCATCGTGTCGGAGTTCGTCGCCGACAGCCTGCGCGTGATCGGGGCCGGCGCGATCGCAGGATGGCTGATCGCCTTCGTCCTGGCGATCGACGTGCTGTCTGGTGGACCAATCGACGTGCCGGTGTTCGCGGGCGTTCCCGCGATCCTGATCGCAATCGCCGCCCTGGCATGCTGGCTCCCCGCCCGGCGCGCAACCAGGGTGGATCCGGCCGTGGCGCTGCGGGAAACGTGACTCGACCCGACGGGTCTAAAGGCGCCGCGACGTCGGGGCGCGTCGAAGACGGCCTGCCTCTGTCATCTGCAAGACTTTGGCAGTCGCCATATGCCATTCGGCATTCGGCATCCGCCATTCGGCATTGACACGTTACGCCGTCGTTGTCCGTGCGAAGCTCCGGTATGGTACGCTCCCCTGCCGGGAGGGAGTTGATGATCCGCAAGATTCTGTTGAGAGATGTGTGCCGCCGCGCGCTGGTGACGCTCGCCGCGGCGCTCGTGCTGCCGGCGACCGCCCTGGCGCAGTTCGACGCCGCGACGGTCCTCGGCACGGTTCGAGATTCATCCGGGGCCATCGTCCCGGGCGCGATGGTCACCCTGACCAACGCGAGCACTGGAATCACCGCTACCGCCATCAGCGATGAAAACGGGAACTACCAGTTCCTGAACGTCCGCATCGGCGCCTACGGCCTGCGCGCGGAGTTGCAGGGCTTCTCCATTGCCAAGGTCGATAACATCGACGTCACCGTCAATGCGCGACTCAGGGTCGACCTCACGTTGAAGGTTGGCGGACTCGGGGAGACGGTGGAGGTCAGTGGCGCCGCCAAGCTGCTCGAGACCGACTCCAGCGATCGCGGCCAGGTCATCGCGAAAGAACAGATCGTCAACCTCCCGCTGAACGGACGCGCCTACGCGGACCTGGCGCTCCTCAGCCCCGGCGTCCGCCGCTCGGCGATCGCCGACTCGCGCGACGCGTCGTTCAACGTGCACGGTCTCCGAAGCGCGCTGAACAGCTTCATCCTCGACGGCGTCGACAACAACTCGTACGGCACCAGCAACCAGGGCTTCTCGAACCAGGTCGTCCAGGTCTCGCCCGATGCGGTCGAGCAGTTCAAGGTCCAGACCAACAACTTCAGCGCGGAGTTCGGGCGCACCGGCGGCGCGGTCGTCAACGCGACGATGCGAAGCGGCACGAATGCGTTCCAGGGCACGGCGTGGGAGTTCCATCGCAACACCGCGCTGAATGCGGTCGGCTTCTTCAAGCCCTCGTCGGGCGTAAAGCCGCAGCTCACACGCAACCAGTTCGGGTTCGTGTTTGGCGGACCGGTCATCCGCAATCGCACCTTCTTCTTTACCGACTACGAGGGCTTCCGGCAGATCTCGAAGACGATGACGTTTGCGAGCATCCCGACCATGCAGCAGCGGCAGGGGACCCTCGGTAAGCCAATCCTGAATCCGCTGACGGGCGAGGTGTACGCCGACGGCGTGATTCCCGCGAGCGCGATCACGTCATTCGCCAGGCAAGTGCTTGCCGGCTTGCCAGCCCCGACCTTGCCGGGCATCTCGAATAACTTCGACTCGCTGCCGCGCCGGCAGGATTACAACGACAAGTTCGACGTGAAGGTCGACCACCAGTTCGGACGGGGCATGACTGCGTTCGTTCGCGTCAGCCATCGCAACGTCGATAACTTCGAGCCGTCCCCGATCCCCGGCGAGACCGGCAGCCCGAGCAACGCGTTCGTGCACGTCATCAACGACCAGGTCGCCGGCGGCCTGACGTATTCGCCCACGGCGAACTCGCTCCTCGAAATGCGCCTTGGCTGGTCGCACACGGACGCGGGGAAGGAACCTCCGGGGGTGGGCGGCCCGACCATGCTGGACCTGTATGGAATCACCGGGATCCCGACCGATCCGCGATTTGCGGGTGGCCTGACCGAGCAAGGGGTCACCGGGTGGACGACGTGGGGCCGCCAGAATAGCAACCCGCAGTTCCAGAATCCGTCGGTCTTCAATCCCCGCATCAATTACTCGTGGGTGCTCGGACGACAGAGCTTCAAGACGGGGTACGAGTACCAGGCGATCGCGACAGAGATCGACGACTTCAATCCGAAGTACGGCCGCGATACGTACTCCGGGCAGTTCAGCCGACCGGCTGGAGCCGCCGCAGATCCGGCGACCTACAACCTTGCCGACTTCATGTTCGGCGCGCGCAACGCGTATTCGATCATCAACCCGTTCATTGCGAACCTCCGCCAGCGCATGCACTTCGCGTATCTGCAGGACGACGTCCGCGTGAATCAGCGCCTGACGCTGAACCTCGGCCTGCGCTACGAGTTCGGCACGCCGCAATGGGAAAAGGACAACTTCCTGACCAACTTCGACCCGGCAACGAACACACTGATCCAGGCGAAGGACGGATCGATTTACGATCGCGCGCTCGTCAATCCCGATCGCAACAACTTCGCGCCGCGCCTCGGCCTCGCCTACTCGATCGACGACAAGACGACGCTGCGCAGCGGCTACGGCATGAGCTATATCCACTTCAACCGTCTCGGCGGCGAGAACCTGCTCTCCTTCAACGGCCCGCACGTGGTCGCGCTGAACGTGACGCAGCAGCCGTCGCAGGGGCCGTGTGGCCCGACGACCCCGCCAACCTCGTGCTTCCGCACGACCCAGCAGGGATATCCGGAGGGCTTGAACGTGCCGTCCGCGTTCAACACGCTGAACGCCCGCGTGAACTACATCCCGCGCGACAATCCGACCGGCAACGTCACGAGCTGGCACGTGTCGGTCCAGCGCGAACTCCTGTCGAACCTGCTCGTCGACGTCGGCTACGTTGGCAACAAGAGCCGCGACATCATGATCCTGGCGGACTACAACCAGGCGCGCCCGAACGGATCGAGCGAGAACAGCACGCTCCAGGCGAGGCGTCCGATCCAGGGCTTCCAGGAAATCCAGATCGCGTTCGGCGGCGGCAAGGGCGATTACCACGCGCTGCAGGTGAAGGTGGAGCGGCGCTACACGCGGGGACTCTACCTGTTGAACTCGTTCACCTGGTCGCGTGCCCGCGACAACGCGTCGGGGCACCTCGAAGTGCAGAACGGCGACAACAGCCGCGTGAACTTCCGTGACATCGATTCGGAGTTCGGCACCTCGGGATACGACCAGCCGTTGAACAACACGACGAGCTTCGTGTGGGAGCTGCCCTTCGGCAAGGATCGCCGGTATGCCAATAACCTCAACCCGGTAATGGAAGGGCTCCTGGGCGGATGGCGTGTCGTCGGCATCAACACGATGACGAGCGGTGTGCCGATCAACCTGTCGTATGCGCCGGCAGCGGCATTCCAGGTCAGCGGCCTTCCGACGTACCGGCCGAACCTGACCGGCGATCCGTTAACGCCCGAGGACCAGCGGACGATCAACAACTACCTGAACCCGGCGACGGTCGAGATCCCGACCGACCGGTCGCAGCCGTTCGGCAACGCGCCGCGCAACGTGGCGCGCAGCAACAATTTCTACCAGTTCGATCTCGGGCTCCATAAGAGCTTCGGACTGTGGCGGGATCAGAGCCGGCTCGAAGCGCGCATCGAGGCGTTCAACCTGTTCAACACCACGAACTTCGGACCGGCGAACGGCAATCGTTCCGCGAGTTCGTTCGGCACGATCAGCACGACGTTCCCGGCACGGCAGATTCAGCTGGGGATCAAGTTGTACTTCTGACGAAACGCGGGGTCGGGGCTTGGTCCCGGCCCCGCGGCGGGTCTGAAGACCCGCCCTACAATCGTCGTAATGCCCCTTCCAATCACCGACACCCGGCACCTCTTTCGTCCGCTCGCCGCCGACATCGTCACGCTCCTTCGTTCGCTTTCCTCTGAGGACTGGCAGCGTCCTACGGTGGCCGGCAAATGGCGTGTGAAGGATGTCGTCGCGCACATGCTGGACACGGCGCTGCGGCGGCTCTCATTTCATCGTGACGGGCTGACGATGGCGCCTCGCAGGCTTGAAAGCGAGCGCGACCTGGTCACATTTATCAACGAGCTGAATGCCGCGTGGGTGAATACCGCGGCGGATCGGCTCAGCCCGCGCGTGCTGACGGACCTCTATGCGCGCGCGAGCACCGAACTCGCCGACTTCATGGAGGGATTGCCGCTCGAGGCGCCCGCGCGCATTCCCGTGTCATGGGCCGGCGAACAGTCGTCGGCGAACTGGCTCGACATCGGCCGCGAGTTCACCGAGGTCTGGCATCACGGCGCCCAGGTGCGTGATGCGGTGGGCGCCGGTCCATTCTCAAATCCTTCATGGCTTCACGCGGTGCTCGAGATCGCGATGCACGCACTTCCTCACGCATATCGCGCCGTGCCCGGCACCAATGGCACGTCACTCACCCTCGTCGTCACCGGTGACGCGGGCGGGGTGTGGACACTAGGGCACGACGGCCACCAGTGGGACGCGATGCCAGGGCGCGAGAGCGGCGCGCGCGCGACGGTAACGATGACCGCGGAGGTCGCGTGGCGGCTCTTCTTCAATGCGCTGTCCGCCGCCGATGCGGCGCAATTGGTACGCCTCGATGGCGACGTCGATCTCGGCCGCACGCTGCTGCGGACCCGATCCGTCGTGGTCTGATACGCCACGATCGGCCGTACTATAGAAGGTCATGGATCGGCACGCGTTCGACCTGATTGGCTTCGACGGCGACGACACTCTCTGGCACAACGAACGAAGCTACCGCCAGGCGCGCGAGCGGTTCCGGCGGCTCCTCGCGTCAGCCGGCGTCGATCTGACCGACGACGAGATCGAGACGCGTGTCAACGAGACCGAGCTCGCAAACCTCGACTACTACGGCTACGGGGTGTCGAGCTTCACGCTGTCGCTCATCGAAACCGCGATTCACTTGACGGACGGCCGCGTGGCCGGCGCGGAACTCGGCGGGTTAATCGAGCTCGCGAAGCAGATGCTGAGCGAGGAGATCGAGCTGTTCGACTGCGCGCGCGAAGCGGTGGAGACGCTTTCGGCGACGCACCCGCTGATGCTCATTACGAAGGGAGACCTGCTGCACCAGACCTCGAAACTCGAGCGCTCAGGTCTGCAGCCGTATTTCAAGTTCGTCGAAGTGGTGAGCCATAAGACACCGCGCGCTTACGCAGCCATCCTCGCCCGCTACGGCGTGGATGCCGGGCGGTTCCTGATGATCGGCAACTCGCTGCGATCCGACGTGCTGCCGGTGATTGAACTGGGAGGACGCGCCGTCTACGTGCCCGCCGCGCTCAGCTGGGTGCACGAACATGCGGACGTGCCAGACGAGGCAAGGGAGCGCTTGATCGAGTTGCCGTCACTCGAAGGGGTTGCGGGGCTCGTCGAAACACTCGAAAGCCCCGCGGATTGCCGATCGCCGAATGGCGATTGAAGATTGACGGATTGTCGATTGTCGACTGCAGATTGACATTGCCGATTGGCGATTGGATTGCCGGCTGGTTATTGCCCATTGACGGATTGTCGATTGCTGGCACTCGACAGTGTGCAATCTGCAATCGCCAATCGAATCGCCAAATCGACAATCGAATCGCCAATCGCCAATCCGTGAATCTTCAATCTGCAATCGGCAATCTTCAATCGATCAGAAGGTGAACTTCACCGCAAGTTGGACCTGCCGCGGATCGCCAACACCCGTCCTGAGGAACCCGTCAAAGTTGAACAATGCCGGCGTCGTGAGCGGGTTCACGTTGTTGGCGTTGTTGAACGTGTTGAACATCTCGAGGCTCGGGATGATCTGGTAGTCGGTCCCGATCCGGAAGGCGCGCTGCACACGCCAGTCCAGCGAGAAGTACTCGTTGTCTTTCCGGTCCCAGTTGCGCCCCCGGTCGTCTCCGTTCAGCACGCGCGGCGACGTGGTGATCGGCTGCGCGGTGCGTCCCTGCATGCGTACGTTCAGCAGGAACTGGCGGGGCAGTTCCAGGTAGGTGTAGAAGTTGAACTTGTGCCGGATGTCCCGGTCCGACGGGCCGTAATCCAGGCTCAGGTCGTAGAAGTTGAACGTGCGATCGGTGAACGGGTCGCGCTCGTTCGAGTCGTCGTCTTCATCCTTGGCCAGCACGTAGTTGGCTTCGAACTGGTAGTTGTTCGAAAAGCGCTTGCGCACGCCCACCGTCAGGCCGCGATAACTCGAACGGCCGACGCTCCGGGCCACGAACACGTCGCCCAGCGCCGGCTCGAACGGATTGGGGCCGGTATAGGTCGTGGTATCGCGCGTCGGCGGCTGGACGGCGGCGGCGGCCGAGCCGTGCACGTTGATGTTGATGAAGCGGGTGAGCCGCTCCCCTTTGGCGTAGGTGAAGTCGGCGTACACGCCCAGGCTCGGCGCGAGCGCCCGCTCGACGCCCGCATTGACGCTGTAGATGCGCGGGTTGCGGTAGTCGCGATCGAACACCCGCACCCCGGTGAACAGCGGGAACGTCCCCGGCGGCACCGCGGTTGGCGTGAGCAGGTTCGGCCACACCGGCATGTCGGCGAAATACGCGAACGACGTGTTCCGGAAATCGCTCTTCTGCTGAATCCCGTTGGTGGTGACCGACCCCACCTGGCTCAGCATGTTCTGCCGCGCGTAGAAGATGCCGGTGCTTCCGCGAACGACCGTCTGCCCTTTCTCGCCGATGTCCCAGACGAATCCGGCGCGGGGCTGGAACTGTTTGTACTGGCTTGGGATCGTTCCGTCTGATGGGAAGCGCGGATCGTTCAGGAACGGCGCATATGCGGTCTGCGTGGGGTCGACAGTCTCCGGCATGACCTGCGCGTCCCAGCGGAAGCCGTAATCGAGCGTCAGGCCATTGCCGACCTGCCATCGGTCCTGCGCGAACAGCGCGAACTCCTCGTTCGAGATGTCCGATGCTCCAGCGGCATCACGCGCGATACCGTCGGGACTGCTGCTCTGCAGGTAGAAATACAACGGGCCGCCGGTGGGCGGGTTGCCGGCCGGACACTGCGTGGGTGCCGTTACCCAGACGTTGCCGCTGCACTCGACGGTATTCGGTCCGAAGCCTCCGGGATTCGCGGTCGACGTGTAGCGAAGGAATCCGGTGACGCTGCCGAACAGGTAGCGCCCTTCGAAGAAGCCGCGGAACACCTGGGCGTTGTTGGTGTGCAGCCACTCGCCGCCGGTCTTGATCGTGTGGCGACCCTTCACGATCGTGAAGTTGTTCTTGAACTGGTACCGCTCGACCAGCTCGTCGACGTTCGGCGCCAGGAAGAACGGGTTGCCGAAGCGGAACGACGGCGCGAACCCGACACCTGTGTCTGGCGGAATCAACGAGGGGGTCGCGGACCGCGGCCGATCCTCGCGCGAGTACGTGAAGTGGAACTCGTTCAACTGGCTCGCGCTCAGCGTGGTGAACCAGTTCACGTTGACGATGTTGATCTTGGATGGTCCTTCCGTGCCATTTGCGGACGTGCCGTACGTCGGGACGTCAAACGTCTGGTTCTCGTTCTTCGAATGGTCGAAGTTGTACGACGCCGAAATATTGTTGGCGGCGTTCAGGTTGAAGTCCACCTTCGCAAGCGTCGCGTCGTTACGGATCGTGTGCTTGACCGGCAGTCCTTCATTGCTTCCGCGCGCGCTGAAGAAATTCAGCAGCGCCAGCCGCTGGCAGTCTTCGCTGCCGTTGATGAGTGCCTCGTTCGCCAGCGTTGGCGCGGCGATGGGGCACGGCGTGCCGATGGCCTCAGAGAGGTTCGGACGCAGCAGGTTCTCGCGGATGCCTTCGAACGCCACGAAGTAGAACGTGCGGTTCTTCACAATCGGCCCGCCGATGGTTCCGCCGAACTGCTCGCGATGAAAATCGGTGAGCGGCTTGCCGTCAGAGGTGTGCGAGGTCAACCCTTCGAGCCGCTGGTAGTAGAACAGGCTGCCCCTGATGTCGTTGGTCCCCGACTTGGTGATCACGTTCACGACGCCGCCGGCCGTGCGGCCGTACTCCGCGTTCGCACCGGTCGCGACGACCTGGAATTCCTTGACGGCTTCGAGTGTGATGTCGATCGCGGCGCGCTGGCCGCCCATCTGCTCGCCGAAGAAACCGTTGTTGTAGTCGCCGCCGTCGAGACTGATGTTGTTGAAGACGCCGCGCTGGCCGGCAAACGTAATCTCGTCGCCGTCAGGGCCCTGCACGATGCTGACGCCGGGCGTCAGCGTGAGCAGATCCTCGAACTTCCGCCCGAGAATCGGCGTCGTCTCGATCGTTCGCTCGTTGAGCGTGCTTGCCACGGCAACGCGCGACGCGTCGACGGCTGCCGCCTGCGTGGAGACGGTCACCGTCTCGGCAACGCCCGACACTTTCATCGTGGGATTCAGACGGACGGCTTCGCCGACGGTCACGGTCACGTTTTCCTGTACGAGCGTGGCGAAGTTGGGCAGCGTGAATGTCAACGTGTAGACACCCGGCTGCAATTGCAGCGCTGCGAATCGTCCGTCGGCATCGGTGGTCAGGGTGCGCCGGAAGTTGGTGGCGACGTTCCTCACGTCCACTTCAAGGCCGGGCAGCACCGCTCCGCTGGTGTCGACAACGATGCCTTCGATCACGCCAGTCGTGATCTGGGTTTGGGCTGCAGCCGGGATGCTGACCGCCAGTGAGGCGATCACTGCAAGGATCAAGTGCCTCGTCCGCATCATTCGACCTCTGTGGGCGGGTGAGAAAGGATGGGGTCCGCCCCGGCGCATCATCCGGCATTCCGGGCGGCGTCACAAGAGGAAAGACACGAGATCAATGACGGGCGGGTTGCAGCAGCAGTCGGTTGCGCGCGTAGTCGACGAACACTGTAAATCGTGACAGGAGGGTGTTGCCGATCAATCCGTCGGTTGCCGTATACGCGCCGGATCCACGAGGCTCCGCGTGGGCGAGCACCGGCGGGCGAACGAACGTCCACGCGGCAAGCCTGACCTGCTCGATCGGCACTTCCAGCAGGCGAAGCTGCCCGTTCGCAAGGCTGGGAGCGGTCGTCTCCCCCTGGCGTGCCGCGTCGAGCAGGCCGTGCTCGTTCGCAAACGGATAGCGCAGGATGATGCCCTGCGACGCACCGGTGTCCACCATCAGGCGCACGGGCCACCTCGCGCGATCCGACTGCACGATCTCCGCGTCGACCACGGGTAAGCGGCCGGCGAACGTCACCGGTACCGGCATGACCGCTTTCGGCGCGCGAAAGGCGGAGGGTTCCCAGATGGTGAGTGCGCGATCCCGAAAGTCGATGCGGATCGTAAACCGCGCGAAGAGGTCATGTCCGATCAGGCCGTCAATCGCCCGACCCCTCGAGTAATAGGACTCGAATGGCATTACCATGACGCGCTGGTGCGGCAGTTTCACGCCGCCGACATCGATCTCGACGTCTTCAGCAAAGTCGCGCCCACGCTCGGGCGTCGTCTGCAGCGTGAGTTGCGAGGCCAGCCGCGTGCTGACGACGGAGAACTCGGATCCGGTGTCGAGGAGGAAGGTCGCGGGCGCGCCGTTGATCTGGACCCCCACTTCGATCTGGCCTGGCGTCCACTTGAACGGGATACGCGTGACCGCCGGCGCGCGCGGCGCGGCAAGGACGAGCGCGGTCAGAAGAACGAGCGTCCGCATCGCAAAGCACGCTAATCGTGGCGGAGGGCTCCGATCGGATCCACACGCAGGGCTCGCCGGGCGGGGATATAGCACGCCGTCATCGCAACCACCACAATCACTGCCACTGACACGATCAGCGTCAACGGGTCGTGTGGCGAGATATTCCACAGTTGGTTGGCGATGAGCCGGGTCGCCGCAAACCCGCCCAACAGGCCTACGCCAATGCCAAGCGACAGGAGTTGTGCGCCTGGACGGAGAACGATAGACATGACATTCGCGCGTCCGGCGCCCAGCGCGATCCGAACCGCGATTTCGCGAGCCTGTCGGGTAACGGTATACGCCATCACGCTGAAGACGCCGATGGCCACCAGCAGTGTACCTGTCACGGCAAAGAGCCCCATCACGACGAGACTGAACCGCGGCTGCGAGTAGAACAGCGTTTCGAGCATGTTCTCCAGCGGGGCGGGCTGGCGGAGCGCAACAGCGCGATTGACGAGCCCAATCTCGTTACGGATGGCATTCAGCGAGCGATTCGGGTCGCTTGCCGTTCGCGCGAGGATGACCGGGTTGGCACGTCCCCTCGTTGCGCCGGGGAGATAGACGAGAGGCGCCGGCCGTTCCCGAAGCCCCTGATTCTTCACGTCTTCGACGACCCCTACGATCTCGAACAGGCCATGCATCATCGGGTCAGACTCGCGGCCTTGCCACGTCAACCTGATGTGCTTACCTATTGGATCCTCGGATGGAAAGTACTCCGCGGCGATCGTCCGATTCACTACCGCCACTTTCGATCCACCGATCACCTGTGGCAGGTCACCCCCTCGAACGAAGCGGATGCCAAGCGTCCGGAAGTAATCCGGTGTGCATAACTGCAGGTTCGCCACCTTCATTTCGCCGCGGGCCCTGCCCGGCACCTCCAGCTCACTGCTGAATCCGCCCGAGTACGGTGGAATGCCGGTCGAGGCCGCGGCCGACTCCACGTCCGGGAGCGACACAATCCTCCTGAGCGCTTCCTCGTAGAACTGGTGCTTCTCGTCGGGAGTGGCGAATTGCCCTGGCGAGAACACGACGGGCACGACCAGGATGTTCCGAGGGTTGAACCCAAGATCGACATTCAGAACCGAGATGAAGGTGCGCATCAACAGGCCGGCGCCCAGTATCAATACCAGCGAGATCGCTATCTCGGCCACCACCAGCGTGTTTCGCACCCGGTTCCGACCACCCGTCGTCCCCTTGCCGCCACTCTTCAGGCCTTCGACGAGATCTCGACGAGCGCTGTACCACACGGGCGTAATCCCGAATACCAGTGCGGACAAAACCGCCGTCACAAGGCTAAAGGCCAGCACGCGACTGTTGAGGCCAATGACCACTTCACCCGGCAACGGCCCCTGGGGCAGAAGCGCAACAACCGCATCGATCGCCCAGTACGCGAGCAAACACCCCATCGCGCCACCGGCGACCGCCAGCAGCAGGCTCTCGAGCAGAAGCTGCCTCGCGATGCGTAGCCGGCTTGCACCGAGCGCGGCTCGAATGGTCATCTCCCTCTCGCGCGTCGTCGCTTTCGCGAGCAGCATGTTGGCCACGTTGCAGCAGGCGATCAGCAGGAGGAGTGAGACGGCCGCCAGCGTCGTGTAGAGAACACCGCTGAACGCGCCGACCGTGTACTCAATGACGTTGACGACCTGTACCTGAAACTTGTCGGGATACTCCTTTTGATGTTCCTTCGCGCGTCGCGCCGCAACGAGATTGAGCTGCGCTTCCGCTTCCTGCAGGGTTACGCCCGGCTTGAGCCGTGCCTGGAAGTTGCGCGCGGGATTCCGCGGATCCAGCGCCCCGCGACTGACGGGCCTCGGCATCCATAGATCGGCTGCGTGCCAGGTGAATCTCGGCGGCATGACGCCGACAACCGTACGCGGCTCGCGATTCAACAGGATCGTGCGCCCCACAATGTTCGGATCGGCTCCGAAGTAGCTGACCCAGGCCCGGTGCCGGAGGACCACGACGGGCGGTGCGTCAGGGCTGGCATCCTCGGGCGCAATCGTTCGGCCGATCAGCGGCGCCAGTCCCATGAAGTCGAAGAAGTTCGGTGTCACCGACACGCCGCGCAACGACTCGACGCGGTCCGGCGTCTCATACATGATGGCTTCACCCAGCGTGCCGATCACGTCCTCGAAGACGTCGCTCTGTTCCTGGAAATCAAGGAACTCGGATGGCGGCAGAGTCCCCCGGAAGCGGCCGGTTTGCGTGTCACGGATGAAGACGTTCACAAGCCGGTGGGAATTGCGGTAAGGCAGCGGATCGAGGAGCACGTTATGGATCACGCTGTAGATGACGGTGACCGACCCAATGCCCAGCGCGAGAGTGAGCACCGCGACGAACGTAAACCCGGGAGCGCCGGCGAACGTCCTCAGTGCGTATCGCAGATCGCGGAGCGTCTCGTCGATCATCACGCCCTTCCAGCGAACTCCCTCGTCTCGGTGTGAACCTTCACCTTCTCCCCTTCCTTGATAAAGAGCGGCACGCGGATGGAGAGGCCGGTCTCGAGCGTGGCCTGCTTGGTGACGCCGCCGCTGGCGGTATCACCGCGCACGCCCGGCTCAGTGTCGGTGACGGTGAGCTCGACGTGTGGCGGAAACTGCAGGCCTATCGGATTGCCGTTGTATTTCTGGATCTGGACCGCGAGATTGTCGACCAGCAGCTCACGGTCGTCGCCAACGGTGTCGGCGCGCAACGTCAGCGTCTCGAACGTGTCCTGGTCCATGAAGTGATAACCGTCGCTGTCGGCGTAGAGGTAGGTCGCGGAGATGACGGCAAGGTCCGGTTCGCTGAACTTCTCCCCTGCCTTGAATGTCTTGTCGAAGACGGCCCGCGTCAGCAGGTTGCGCATCTTGAGACGCACCAGGGTCTGCCCGCCGCGCGCGGTCGGCTTCGAAACGTCGACGTCGAGGCAGTGGTATGGGGCCCCTTCGAACTCGAAGAACATTTTGCGCTTGATTTCAATCGCTTCAATCAGAGCCATACCGGTGATTCTATCGGCAGTGCTACTCTCGGCCTATGGAGAAAGTGCTCGTCAGCGCATGCCTGCTTGGCGCAAAGGTGCGCTACCACGGCGGCGACGCGCGGTCGGAGCATCCCGTGCTGCGGCGGTGGCAGGAAGACGGACGGCTGGTCGCCGTCTGTCCTGAACGTGACGGCGGGCTTCCGACGCCTCGCCCGCCGGCGGAGATCGTCGGCAGTGACGGCGGTCGCGGCGTGGCGAAGCGGCTCGCGCTCGTTCGGACGCGTGACGGTGCCGATGTCACCACCGCATTCGTGCACGGCGCCGAAGAGGCGCTCGCCACCGCTCGCGCGCACGGGATCCGCATCGCCGTGCTCAAGGACGGCAGCCCGTCGTGCGGGTCAACGTTCACCTACGACGGCACGTTCAGCGGCACGCGGATCGCCACGCCCGGTGTGACCGCCGCGCTGCTGGAACAGCACGGCATCCGCGTATTCAGCGACACCCAGCTTGATGAAGCCGACCGGTTCCTGGGTCAGCTCACTTGAAATATTTTCCAAGGAACTGCAGGAACGTCGCCCAGTCCTCAGGCGTGGCTGCGTGCCCTCCGGTGTGGTAATACCAGCCGAGATCGCCATCGATGACTGGCTTGTCCAGCGCCGGCAACTCCGTCACGCCGAGATCCTTCTTGCCCAGCAAACGATAGACAGGACCCGCGGCAACTTCCGCGAGGAACATCCCCCTGGGATCCGCCCACTGATCCTTGGTTCCACCGGTGACGAACACCGGCCGTGGCGCGCTGAGCGCGATCAGCATGTGAGCATCCACCGGCATGTCCTTCCAGCGTCCCGACCATTGCTGGAAGTTGCCCGCGAACCAGTATGGAAAGTTCTGCGTCATGTCGTCGACCGTTTCTCCCCAGTCGCGGCGCGACAGCGCGGCCCCCATTTCGCCGGAGCAGCTCGCGTAAACGGCGGCAATGCGTTCGTCGAGTGCGGAGGCCCAGAGCGCGGTCTTGCCGAGGCGCGAGTGGCCGAACACGGCAATCCGTTTGGCATCGATGGCCTTGTCCGTTTCCATGAAATCGATGATGCGGCTGACACCCCACGCCCACGCGCTGATGGTGCCCCATTCATCGGGGCCGGGCTGCTGCTGGCCGGGCGCGAGCGTGGCGCCAATCACACCCTGGTTGAACGTGTTGATCTTGTCCGGTTGAATGTCGTTGTAGCCGACCATCGCATAGCCCCAGCCGCGCGCGAGGATCTCAGAGGCGACGGGAGGATCACCGGTCGGTGCGTTCGCAGGACGTGGAGCGGTCCCGCCGCCGAAGTTGACGAGCAGGATCATCGGCACGGGTGTCTTGACGTTCGCCGGCGTGTAGACCGTCAGGTTGATGCGCGGCGGCTCCACGCCGTTCCCAACCGTGCCGACAATCTGTTTCTTGATGGCGGCCCCTTCGCGTGCGACCGGATCGGTCGCGGTCACCTGCCATGTGACTTTCGGCGTTTTACTCGGGATGCGGCCCCAGATGTCACGCTGGTACATGCGGATGATTTCGGGCCGGCGAGTTTGCGTCCAGGTGCGCGCGTCGCGCACCGGTGTCCCATCCGCCAGGACCAGCGGGTCAGGCAGTGTATAAGTGCCAACCCTCGACTCGTCGTAGTTCGAAACGTGCCCCGTCTTCAGCGCGCGGCGCAGCGGGTTGCCGTCCGCGTCAGATCCCAGGTTCGTCTGGGATGTCTGCGAAGCTGCCGGGAATCGAGCGGGGTCGAGCACGACGTGCTTGATGCGCTCGCGCTTCCACGTGTAGGTGACATGGACGGAGCCGTCCCGCGCCTGGATCATGGCCGGATACGAGTACTCTCCTGGCGAGTCTTCGAGCGTTGCGACCGGGCGCCACTCCTTGCCGTCCGATGACAGGGCCAGTTCAAGCTTCTCGCGTGAGGTAGCGGACGGGTTGTAGACGAGCAGGAAGCGTCCATCGGTCAGCTTCACCGCGTCGATCCCCGCACTTGGATTCGGGAGTGCCGTTGCCGTCATTGGGCTCCACGTGCGCCCGCCATCCTGTGACGCCGCCTGCGTGATCACGCGCTGCCGGCTGCGACACAGGATCTGAATTGACGAGGGGGAATGAACGAGGATGGTCGGCTGAATCGCGCCGAACTCCTTCGCGTCGTTCAAGGCACCGGTCTTCTCCCACGACGAGAGAGAACCGAGCGACTCGGGAGTCCACGCTCCCGTGAAGCGCTCCATGTGCACGATCCACCCGTCATGTTCTGTGCTCGATCCGGCGAGGAGGACTCCAGCGTTGAGTTCGACTGGCTTCGCGCGAATCGGTCCAAGAATTCCTGCGGGCAACCTGGTCGCCTCCGACCACGTGCGCCCGGCATCGGCCGACGTTCGAACCATGCCCCACCATTCCGACGGGCTTGGGCCAATCTTGTAGAACAGGATCAGCGGACCACTCGACGGCTGAAACAAGACGGGATTCCAGCAGGGATACCGCTTCCCATCCGGCTGGACGCCGTTGGCGACTTCAATGGGTGCGGACCAACCGCTGCCATCGCGTCGCGAGACCCAGATGCCCACGTCGGGATCGCGCTCTTTCGTGCCGCCAAACCAGGCCGCTACCAGCCCTTCGCGCGTCTCGACGATCGTGGACGCATGCGCTGAGGGGAAGGGAGCGCGCTCGTAGATGAACTCTGTGTGAACGATTGGCGAAGCCGCGGTTGCCGCACCGGCGGATTGCAGCGTTGCCGTCGAAAACGCCAGCAGCGGCAGGAGCACGAATGTGATCATGGATGAGCCTCAGCCCGCCTTGGCCAGTCGGCGCGCGAGGCGGGAACGTGACGCATGAACGAGCGGACGCCAAACACGAGCAACAATCCGACCACCAGATACACGACCGAGCTGGCGCTAATGGATGCGCTCATGCCAAATCGTTCCGATGCGACGGCAATCGCGATAGGCGCCGTACCGCCACCGACCCAACCGACGGCGTTCATCACGCCCACGGCGGTGGCGCGCCGCGCGGTTGGCACGACATCGTGCAGCGATGCCCAGATGTTCGCGTCGTACAATCCTTTGAAATAGCCAAATCCCGCCATCGCGAGGATCAGGATTGGAATCGAGGCCGTCCATCCGGTCATGAAGATGAACGGTACACCGGCGATCAGCCCGATGGCCTGCGTCATCATCCGTCCACCGGGATGGCGCCGCACCAGGCGATCCGCCACCACGCCGCCGCTGATCACGCCGAGGACGGACGCCACCTGCAGATACGCCGTGCTGCTGAAACCCGCAGCGGCAAGGCTCATCCCGAACTTGCGATACAGGAACGACGGCATCCACGTCAGGACGATCGCTGCCACGAAGTTCGCGCCCACGAAAACCGCCATCAGGATCGCGACCATGGGGCGATTCGCCCGGGGACTCTGACCTTCTTGAACGACGACCTGCTCCGCCTGGCCGCGTGACGGCTCCTTCAAAAAGAGCATCAGCGCGAACCCCAGGAACGTGCCAAGAATACCAAGAAGATAGAAGCTCGATCGCCACCCGAGCGACTGCCCCATCACACCCGCGATCGTCCCGCCAGCGATCGTGCCGGCGTAGACGCTCGACTGGTGCAGCGACATCGCGCGCGAACGCGTGTCGCGCCCGTGATAGTCGCTCAGCATCGACATCGACGCCGGAAAGTAGAACGCCTCTCCCAGGCCTTCGAGCGCGCGGAACAGCACGAGGTGCCAGTACGTCTTCGACAGCGCGGTGGCCACGGTGATGAGCGACCAGAAGATCAGCCCGGCAAGAATCAGTGTCTTGCGGCTGAATCGATCACCAATCAACCCGGCAAACGGCGCCGACGCGGCGTAGACCCACATGAACGACGCGCCGACGATGCCGAGCTGCACGTCGGTGAGGCCCATCTCGGTCTTGAGCAGCGGGAAGACCGAGTAGATCGCCTGCCGGTCCGCATAGTTGAAGAGGCAGACGAACCAGAGCATCCCGACAACGAGCCATTTGTACATAGATGAATTGTGCTAGGCTCCACGGCATGAAATCAGCGCACGAGATCTCACGTCGAACGTTCCTGGCCATCGCGGGCGCTCTGCCGTTTGCCGCTCGCGGCTTCGCGGCGTTCAAGGACGTGCCCGTCGGTCTCGAACTGTACTCGGTTCGCGACGAGTTGGCGAAGGACCTGAACGGGACCGTCACCGCGGTCGCGAAGATGGGGTACAAGGTCGTCGAGTTCTATTCACCGTACTTCAACTGGACGCCCGAGCAGGCGAAGGACGTCCGCAAGCTCCTCGACGATCTCGGCCTCCAGTGCCGCTCGACGCATAACGGCGGCGACTCGTTCACCGCCGACGGCCTGAAGAAAGCCATCGAGCTGAACCAGATCATCGGCAGCAAGTACATCATCATGGCCAGCCCGGGCGGCAAGATCACCGGTGCAGACG
>JBKOZS010000088.1:0-23289 GCA_046726015.1 Acidobacteriota bacterium | reverse complement strand
ACTCCACCCACGCGGGAACGGTTGCCGCGCCAACCGCGCCAATGGCCAGCCTCTTGAGCGCCTCGCGGCGATTGAGGTCGACACTTGCCGTGTCCGTCGTTGTTCGTCCGCGGTCCGAGTTAGAGGTTGCCACGTTTGATCTCCTCTGCCAGGTGGTCCGTGGCGCGCCACGAGAGCGCGAGAATCGTCAGCGTCGGGTTCTTCTCGGTCGCCGTCGGGAACGCCGAACCATCCACCACGAAGACGTTCTTCACCTCGTGCATCTGGTTGAACGCGTTGAGGGCTGACTTTTTTGGATCCGCACCCATGCGGCAGGTGCCGTGCTCATGGATCGCGGCGCCGTTCTTGTCGAGCTCGCTCCGGCGATAGTTGACGAGCACGCCCCCGGCGGCCTTCACGATCTCCTCCACGGTATCGGCCATGTGCTCGGTCATCTTTTTCTCGTTCTCGCCCAGGCGGTAATCAATCTTCAGCAGCGACACGCCGTACTTGTCGACCCTGGCTGGGTCGACGGTGATGCGGTTGTGGGCATACGGCAGCACCTCGCCGAACGGATGGATCTCGAACCACGCGGGATGGCGGGCTTTGATCTCCTTCTTGAGCGACGCCCCAAAGCCCGGGATCGCTTCGGATCCGTAGTGCGCTCCCGACGCGCTCGCACCGGTGTTCCAGAACTGCGCGCCAAAACCACGCAGGTAATCACGGCCCCGGCCCGGGCGATGGTTGAAGCGCGGCATGTAGATGTGCTCGCCGCCGATGCCGCGATCGTTCCGTGTCGGCGTGCCGGCGAGTGCCGGCAGGTATCCGGTGACGTTCAGTCGAATCTGCTCGCAGAGATATCGTCCGATGACATCGGAGCCGTTGCCCAGGCCGTTCGGGTGCCGATCTGATTTCGAATTGAGCAGGATGCGGGTCGAGTCCACACAGCTTGCGCCGACGACGACCACTTTCGCCAGCGCCTGCTGTTCGGCGCCGGTCTGGCGATCGAAGTACTGCACGCCTTTGGCGAGTCCGTTCTCGTCGGTGAGGATCCGCGCCGCGACGGCATTCGATCGGATTTCGAGCAGTCCCGTCTTGAGGGCCTGGGGCAGCAGATGATCGGCCGAGCAGAAGAACGACGCGGTGTCGCAGCCCGCGCCGCAATTGCCGCAGTGATGGCACGGAGGAAAGCCGTTCGTGACGCGCGTCATGTTCGCGCGGCGCCCGGCGACGACCGGGATGTTCAGCTTCCCCATGGCCTTCTGCAGCAGGCGTTCGCCGCAGCGCGGCGCGGGCGGAGGCTGCAGGAACTTGCTGCCGGGCAGCACATCCGAATCGTCCGTCCCGCCGCAGACACCAATCTGCTGCTCGACGCGATCGTAGTAGGGCGCGATGTCCGCGTACGAAATCGGCCAGGGAATCTCCCAACCATCGCGCTCAGCCGCCTTCAGGTCAATGTCGGAGTAGCGAAGGCTGACTCGTCCCCAGACGTTCGTCTTGCCGCCATGTCCCCAGACGCGAGTGAGTTCAAACGGACGACCGTCCGCCGTGAGGTATGGCTGCTCTTTCGTGTCGAGAAAGAACTGCGGCGGATGCTCGCCGCGCGCCATCCGCTCCCGCGCCTCCCAGGGCTGCACGTGGGTCCAGTACTTCGCGCGATCGAACTTGTCGCCGGCATCGAGGAGCAGCACGTCAATGCCTTGCTTCGTGAGATTCCACGCGGCCATGCCGCCCGACGCGCCGCTGCCGATGACAATGACCGGATACACCTTCGAAGGGGCAATGATCTGCATGGTTCCCCTGCTGCACGGCCGAACAGCCGCTCCGGAACGTTAATGGTCGTTGAAAGGCTACGCTGCGCTGTTCAACTGCCTGCTAGCTTAATTCGAAACGTGGTGCTTGCGGGCCGCGCGGAACAGCGCGAGCGCGCGGGACAGGCCCGGCCAGCGGTCGCCTGGTGTCACAGGAACCGTTACCGTTACCGATGTTCCAGACCGGAGCCGGCTGTCCACGCGCAGCGTTCCGCTGATCTGCGCCGCGCGCTCCCGCATGCTCGTCAAGCCGAACCCCTCTGACGCGACAGCCTGATTAAAACCTTGACCGTCGTCGGTTACCGTCAGGCGAAGGTGCTGCCGCTCGAAGCGCGCCTCGATCGTGACGTGGCGCGCTGCCGCGTGACGAATCGCATTCGCAACCGCCTCCTGCGCGATTCGAAAGACGTTCCTTTCAATCTCCTCACTCAATGGGTACGGGACCCCGACGGTCCGAACGCTGACCGCAACGTTCGCGCTCTCCCCAAGATCAACGGCCATGCGCCGCAGGCCCGAGATCAAGTCGTTTCGGTCGAGGTACTGCGGATGGAGGTCCCAGACGGATCGGCGCGTCTCGCCGAGGTTCGCGACGACGAGCTGCCGTGCCTTCTCGAGATGGCGGTCGTGGTCTCCGCCCGGACGATCGTTCTGCATCGCTGACAGGTGAAGGCCAATTGCGGCGAGGCCCTGCGCAAGGCCGTCGTGGATTTCGCGCGCAATGCGGGTTCGTTCCTTGATCACGAGCGCGAACTGCGCCTCGATCCGGCGTACGCGCAAATGATGCAAACCAACGACGATCAGTACGAGCGCGGCGACCACCGATGCCTGGAACCACGCGGTTTGATAGAACTGCGGCGCCACGCGGATAGCCAGGGCCGCACCGGATTCGTTCCAGATGCCGTCGTTGTTGGCCGCGCGCACCCGAAAACGGTAGTGACCCGGCGGGACATGACTGTACGACGCCAATCGCCGGGTGCCCGCATCGGTCCATCCGGGATCGAGGCCTTCGAGCTGATACATGAAGCGCACCTGCGATGGCGCGAGAAAACTCAGCGCTGTGTACTGAATCTCGAATGCGCCGGTACCCGGTGGAACCTGCGCCGTCCCACGCGCCTGTGGCTGCCGGGTGCCCGCGAATGCCTCGATGACAACCGGGGGCGCAAGCGTGTTGATCCGGTTCGTTGTTGGATCGATTGCCGCGACTCCGCCACTGGTCGCAAACCACAGGCGCCCGTCCGGTGTCCGGCACGCCGGTCGTTGGATGTACGCCTCCCGGTACTCGGTACTCTTCAGCCCGTCGGCATGACCATATACGGTGATCGGTACATCGTTCCGTTTTCCGGCGGCATACTGCTCCAGGTCGCGCTTGCTGGCCTTGATGATCCCCTGGCGGCCATTCAGCCAGAGATTCCCGGCCTCGTCGTCGACGATCTCGAACACAATCTCGCCCAGCGGTCCCGCCTTTGCGAAGCTGGTAATTGAGCCATTCTGCAGGCGCGCGAGACCGCTCACGGTGGCGATCCAGACACTTCCGTCACGATCCTCGTACACCGAGTGGACTCCCTCGTCAGGAAGTCCATCGCGGGTGGTGTAGATGACGTGGCCGCGTTCCGAGAGATGGACCAGGCCGCCGGTCGTGGCAAACCACAGATCGCCGCGCCGGTCGCGAACGATCGAATAGCAGTACTCGATGCGCGACGGCTGATCCGGGTACACGACGAATCGATCGTCCTGCAGCATCCGCACGGGACCTTCACCCGCAATCACGATTCGACCGTGTCGGTCTTCGGCGACGGCGGAAACGAATCCGGCGGCCACGCCGTCCGCCTGCCGGTAACTCCTCAGATTGCCGTTCCGCCGGCGCATGACGACACTGTCGCCCGTAATCCAGAGCGTGCCGTCACCAGCCTCGAACAGCGCGCCGATGTAGTTGGTGGCCAGCCCGTTTGCGGTCGTCTCGAAGCTGATTCCGCTGGCGTGCAGCCGGTTCAGTCCGCCTCCATCAGTCCCAATCCAGACGGTTCCGTCGCGAGTCGCGGCGACCGAGTTCACCGCGTCGGCCGACAGCCCCTGCCTGGTGGTGAAGCTGGTGAAGCGCGTATCGCGAAGGCGATTCAACCCGTCGTTCGAACCGATCCACAGGCTGCCCTCGCGGTCCTCGTAGAGTGCGCTGATGGAGCCGTTCGACAGGCCGTCGCGCACGGCGAGCACGTCGAAATCACCGTTGCGCATGCGAACCAGTCCGTCTCCATCCGTGCCAACCCAGAGGTTCCCGTCGCGATCCGAACTGATCGACAGCGCCGAATTGGCGGGAAACCCCGCCGCGGAGCCGAACGTCGTGACCTCGTCGCCACTCACCCGCGTGACGCCGCCGCGAGCCGCAATCCAGATTCTTCCGGATCGATCCTGGTAGAGGCCGTTGACGAGATGGTCGGACAGCAGATGCCGCTCGATATGAAAGGCGTAAGACTCGCTCCAGGACAACTCCAGCACGCCATTCGACGTCGCAACCCACAGATGGCGGGAGGAATCCTCCAGGATCGCGCGCACGACCAGGCGATCCATCAGCAGCGGGCTGAAGCGGCCGTTCTTGAGCCTGTGGAAGCCGCCGCCGCTCGTGCCAATCCAGAGCGCGCCGTCATTGCCACGCGCAATCGAACGAATCTGCCAGCGCGATCGCTCTTCGTACGAGGTATCGCCCTCGGACCGAAACGCCTCGAACGCGCCATCTTTCAGCCGGATCAGACCGCCCGCCGCCGTCCCAATCCACAGGCTGCCGTCCTCCCCTTCCGTCAGCGCGGTGATGCGACTGTCGCGAAGAGCGGGAGTGTTCGAACGGTTGAAAATGGTGAATCGCACGCCGTCGAACCGCGCGAGACCACCCCAGGTCCCGAGCCACAGGTATCCGTCCCGTGTCTGAACGATCGCCCTGACCGAGTTTTGCGGCAATCCATCCCGCGTCAGCCACACGTCGTGACCGTATTGAGTGACGAGCCGGGACGGATCGAGCGCAAGCGCCGCCGCCGGCAGCGCGAACAGTCCGCCGAGGAGCAACAGGGTCTTCACGGTTTGCGCGTCCGGCTTACGGCTGATGAAGGATGCCGCGCTTGAATGCGGTCGTGACCGCGGCGGTGCGGTCACTCACGCCAAGCTTTTCGAGGATGTTCTTCACGAACCACTTGGCGGTCGTTCCGCTGACGTGCAGTTCGGCCGCGATCTCGTTATTGGTCAGGCCGCGCGTCAGCAGCTGCAGCACCTCGATCTCGCGCGGCGTGAGGTGGACGCCGACCGGATACTCCTTCATCCGGTCCGTCACTTCGCGCGAAATGCGGCGCAGCCCGGCGTGCACGGCGCGGACGGTATTCACGAGTTCCACACTCGACGCGGTCTTCAGCAGGTAGCCCTGCGCTCCCGCATCAAGTGCGCGATGGACATCCTCGTCGCCGGCATGCACGGTGAGGACAATGAAACGGCCGTCGGGGAATTCCTCGCGGATGGCTCGCAGCGTCGCGAGGCCGTCCATGCCGGGCATGGACAGATCGAGGAGGGTTACGTCGGGCCGGTGCTTCCTGAACAGCCCGATCGCGTCGGTACCGGACGAGGCTTCAGCGACGACGACCATGGAGTCTTCACGTGCGAGAACGGCAGACACACCAGCCCGCACGACTTCGTGATCGTCCACGATCATCACGCGGATGCGGGCAGCTTCCATCGCACCCCGTCTTTGCGTCCTGATTCTACGCCACTCCCCCTCCATTCGGAGGGTTTCCTCCCCCGCCCGCGCGCCTATGGTGTGTCGGCGGGAGGAAACCTATGAGACGAGCAGCCATGTCCGCCGCCACCGCGCTGGCGATACTTGCGCTCTGGTGCCTGCCGGCCGCGGCGCAAGGTGTCTACGGCGTCGTCAGTGGAACGGTCACCGATTCGAGCGGCGCCGTGCTGGCCGGTGCGACGGTCACTGTGACCAACGTCGACACGAGAGTCACGAAGACACTCACCACGAACGTCGCAGGGACCTACAGCGCGACGAATCTCATTCCAGGCGTGTACAAGGTAGAGGCGGCGCTGGCGGGCTTCAAGACAGCGGTCGCGGAGGCGATCACGCTCGAGGTGAACGCGAACCCGCGCGTCGACATGGTCCTGCAGGTGGGGTCGACATCGGAAGCGGTGAATGTCGTCGCTGAGTCGCCCCTCCTCCAGACGCAGCAGACGAATCTCGGGCAGACGGTAACGCAACGGCAGATCGAGCAGCTGCCGACCGGTCGAAACCTGTTCAGCCTGATCCCGCTCGCGGCGGGCGTCTCACAGCAGGCGGCGTGCGACGGCTGCGGCAACAACGGCAACCTGCGGATCAATGGCGACCGGCCGCGTAACCAGGACTACATTCTCGATGGCACGACGATCACCGCTCCCGTGTTTGGCGGCCAGGCACTCAATCCGGCCGTCGATTCCATCCAGGAATTCAGGGTTGAGACCAACAGCATGTCTGCCGAGTACGGCAAGGCTGGCGGAGGCGTCCTCATCGCCGTCACGAAGACCGGCACGAACGCGTTTCGGGGTTCTGCCTACGTCTACAACCGCAACGACGGGCTGAACGCGCGGAACTATTTCGAGGATCGCAGCCGGCCGAAGAATCCGTTCGATCAGAATGAGTTCGGCGGGACCATCGGCGGCCCCATCGTCAGGAACAAGCTGTTCTTCTTCACAGACTACCAAGGCATTCGCGCGGACGGCAGCAGTCCGGTTACCGGCGTGACGGTGCCAACCACGGCATTCAGAAATGGCGATCTCTCGACACTGTGCAGCGCCGGGTTCGACGGAAGCGGCGCCTGTCTGAATGCCAATCAGCAGATTCGCTTCCCCGGCACCGGCACGCCGGTGCCTTTCAACAGAATCCCGGCGGCGCAGATTAGCGCGATCGCACAGAACTACATGCCGTTGTGGCCCTCGTCACAGGCGCCCGGCGCGGCTGCGGGCACGAACGAAGTGAGCTTTCCCAATCCGTTCGAGAGCACGACGAACCGCTTCAACGCGCGCGTCGATCACCAGCTGTCCGCCTCGGATCAGATCTCCGGCGTGTTCCACCGTCAGTGGGCGCGCAACATTTCCTACCCCGGCAATCTCGTCGCGCCGGAGGGACAACAAATCCAGCGCTCCAACGATTACGCGTTTACCGGAGGGTGGAACCGAACGCTCACGTCGACGCTGCTCAACAACTTCAGGTTTGGATACATGCACCGGATCGGTCACCGGACGAACCCCGGGCAAGGTTTCGCATCCGGCTCCGATTTCGGTATCAGCGGTATTCCCGCATGCCTGTCCGAAGTCCCCGACACGGCTGGTGGAACGAAGTGCGGCACGCCCGGCGTGAGCATCACCGGGTTCCAGGGATTCAGCACCGGTGCCATCCTGTACGAGCCGGCAACGACGATTCAGATCGGTGACACGATCACGACGCTCGTGGGCCGCCACAATCTGAAGGCTGGCGCCGAAGCGCGCCGCTATGCGATCGACAACTACCAGCCGAACGGTGCCGCGGGCAGCTTCGCCTTCACGGGATCGCAGACGGGCCATGCCTTTGCCGATTTCCTGTTTGGCGTCATCAACAACGGAAGCGTCGAGGTTCAGAACGCGATGGTCTCGACGCGGGCCTGGAGCTATGCCCTGTTTCTGCAAGATGATTTCACGATTTCGCCGAAGCTGACGCTCAACCTGGGCCTGAGATGGCAATACGATCAGTCGTTCCGCGAAATACACAACGGGCTGGCATTCTTCAATCCGTTCACCTCGGTGTGGGAGCAGTTCGGTGTGAACGCGCCGGATACGACGTTCGACCCCTCGTGGGCGCAGTTCGCTCCACGCGTCGGCCTCGCGTGGACGCCGGTGCCGAGCGTCGTGATCCGCAGTGGATACGGGATCATGTATCCCAGCGCCGTCGGTCACGGCCGCGCGGGCGACGGACAGCCAGGTCCGAACCTGCTGGCCAGGACGAACATCCCTGCCGGCACGAACTGGGGTGCGCTTCCGGCCATCACAAACCCGGATCCCTCCGCGATCACTGCCCCGATACCTGTCGATCGACGCGTGTCTTTCTCATCGTGGGCGCCACGTGAGCAGACGCCGCCATCCTTCCATCTCTGGAACATCACGCTCGAGAAGCAACTTGGCGCCGCGACGGTCGCGCAGATCGCGTACGTCGGCAGCCATGGCAGCCATCTGCCGGTCAATTACGCCTACAACATCTGTCAGCAGACACCACAGACCACGGCAGATCTCGGATACGACGCCACCACGAGCCCGTATTGTCCACTGGCCGCGCAGCAGGTGCTCGCGTCTGGCGGGAACCTCTTCGATCTCGTCGTGACGCCGGGTTACTGGGGGCTCTCGAGCTCGGATTACCAGTCGCTTCAGGCCAAGTTCGAGCGTCGCTTGATGCGGGGATTCTCAGTGCTCGCGAATTTCACGTGGAGCAGGTTGAAGGATGATTCCTCCTCGGACTGGGGCGGCTTCTGGTCCCTGGACGTCCTCGGACAGGATTTCTACAACCGCAGCGCGGACCGGTCGGTCAGCGCCGGTGACATACCGCGGCGGTTGACGATTGCACCAATCGTGGAGTTGCCGTTCGGCCGCGGACGCCGCTATCTGAACGATGGCGTGATGAGCGACGTGCTCGGCGGCTGGCGCGCGAGCGCGGTTTATACGCTGAGCAGTGGGTCCCCCTTCGGGATCACGGACAACTCGTACGGCTTCTGCAACGCCGCACACACGATCTCGAATCGCCCGATGATGATTGGGGATCCTCTGCCTTCGAACTTCAATCAGACCATTGCGCAGTGGTTTGACACCGGCGCGTTTGATTTCTCGGGGACATGTCCCGCGCCGGGGCTGCCCGCGCCGACCGGGCCGTCCGATACGAAGAAGGCGTTCGGCAACGCTCCGCGGTACTTCGCGAACATCCGCAATCCTGGCGTCAACAATCTCGACTTCTCGCTGCAGAAGGATCTGAGACTGCCGGCTGGCGATCAGACCCGGCTCCAGTTCCGCGCGGATTTCTTCAATCTGCTGAACCACCCGCAGTTCGCCGAGCCGATCTCGGATCCCGCGAATGCGGCGTTCGGGCGTATTACGAGAACCGCGCTCGCGAATCGAACGATTCAGCTTGGATTGCACTTGTACTTCTGACGGCGGTCGCACACCAACAGCCTCTGACTCTCTCAACCGCCGCCGGGAGGAGACCGATGCGCACTTTGGATTGGAGTCATGGCCTTTCCATGGTCGCATCGGTCTGTTTCATCTGTTTCGTTCCAGCCGATGCCAGGCGCGATGACGCGCCGGCAGCATTTGCTCCAAACAGGATGCCCACCATCCTGTATGGCGCCGCGTACTACCCCGAATACATGCCGTACGAGAGGCTCGACACGGATGTCGCGCTGATGCAGAAAGCCGGCATCACTGTCGTCCGCGTTGGAGAGTCCACGTGGAGCAGCTGGGAACCGCGCGATGGCCAGTTCCAGTTTGCGTGGATGGAGCGCACGCTCGATCGCCTGCACGCGGCCGGCATCCGGGTCATCCTGGGAACGCCGACCTACTCCATCCCAACCTGGCTGTACCACAAGCATCCCGAGATCCTCGTCACGCATTACGGCCCGTCGCCGCCGCTGGGCGATCCATACGCGCCAACCTACCCCTCGGCTGTGCCTCCAGGCCATTACGGCCCACGCCAGAATTATGATTTTCTCAATCCCCATTTCAGGCGATACGCGGAACGCGTCATTCGACAGATCGTCGGACATTTCAAGGATCACCCCGCGGTCATTGGCTACCAGATCGACAATGAAACGGCTCCGAACGGTGTGCCCACCGAACACACGACTGCCGCGTTCGTCGATCGCCTGAAGCGCAAATACGAAACGCCGGACGCCATCAACCGTCTCTGGGGTCTTGCCTATTGGGGTCAGCTCGTCGACACGTGGGAAGAGCTCCCGGCTCCTCATGGAATTCTGAATCCGGGATACCGGCTCGAATGGGAGAACTTCCAGCACGACGTGGTGACGGACTACCTTGCGTGGCAGGCACAGATCGTCAGCGAGTACAGGCGCCCGGATCAATTCATCACCACGTGCTTCAGCGGCGGGATTCATGCGAACCTGGATCAATGGGCGATTGCCAGGCATCTGGATATCGCGTCGGTCAACCCATACTTCGAAACGCAGGATCGTCTCAGCGCGCGCGCTATATGGTTGACCGGCGACCTGGCTCGTTCGTTGAAGAACGCAAACTATCTCGTCACTGAAACCAACGCGCAGGCGATCGGCTGGGATTCGCGCACGCAGTATCCGCCGTATCCCGGTCAGCTCAGGCTGGTGGTGTATGCCCACCTCGCGGCGGGCGCCAATATGGTGGCGTACTGGCACTGGTCGTCGCTGCACTACGGGCGTGAGACCTACTGGAAGGGTGTGCTGTCGCACGATCTCGAGCCGAATCGCACGTACGCTGAGGTGTCGCGCGTTGCCGGTGAGCTGAAACGGGTTGGGCCGACGCTGGTGAACCTCGTCAAGACCAGCGAGGTCGCCATCCTCTTTAGCAGCGACTCCGCTAACGCGATCGAATACATGCCGTTCAGCGATCGCGTGGACTACGCCACCGTCATGCATCAGATGTACAACGCGCTGTATGCACTCAACGTGGAACCGGACTTCGTGCCGGCAGACACGGTGAATCTGTCGAAATACAAGGTTGTATTGGTGCCACCGCTCTACAGTGCGTCGGATGAAGTGCTCACGCGAGTGGCTGATTTCGTCAGCGGCGGCGGCCATGTCGTGATGGCGTTCAAGAGCGGCTTTACCGACCAGTATTCAACGGTGCGGCACGCGGTGGCCCCGGGTCCCCTGCGTGCCGCCGCGGGATTCCGGTACCAGGAATTCACGAGCCTTCCCGAGCCGCGGCGGCTGATACCGGATGCTTACGCGGTAGGCGACGAGAACAAGGGATCAGTGTGGCAGGAGTTCCTGATGCCGGAAACCGCCGGCGTCGTCGCGTCGTTCGATCATCCCTACTGGCGGTTTCCCGCAATCACGCGCAACCAATACGGCGCCGGCACGTTGACATATGAGGCCACCGTCGTCACCGACATCCTGCAGCGCGAGATCATTCGCGATGTTCTGTCACGCGCCGGCCTGAGCACCGCCGATCAGAGGCTGCCAGAGGCGATAAAGGTACGTCACGGTCGCAATGCGCAAGGCAAGGCGCTGCACTATTACCTCAACTTCTCCGGCCAGCAGCAGTCCTTCTCGTATCCGTCAGGAGATGGATTGGATGTTTTGACGAACACGCTGGTGCGGAGAACTCAGGTCGTCATGCTTGCGCCGTGGGATGTGGCGATTGTCATGGAGCAATAGCCGACCGCACCGGCCGACTCGCCGTGCCACGATCGATCAGTCCCTCCGCCAGCGCCAGGGCGCCAAGCACCCCGGCCTGCCCGCCTAACCAGGGCGCGACGATGTAGTCGTCGATGGAGCGGAGGACCGCGTCCGCGCGAATGTAATTGTTCAACAGCTCGAGCACCTGCGCGCGGACCAGTGGAAACAGGTGCTGCCTGGACATCACGCCTCCACCGATGACGATGCGCTCGGGCGAGACGGTGCAGATGAAGTTGACCAGCGCCAGGGCGAGGTAGCGCGCTTCGAGCGCCCACGCGGGATGGTCGTCGGCGAGCTGCTCCGCCGGCTGAAGCCACCGCGCATTCATTGCGGGTCCGCTGGCGAGGCCTTCGAGACAGTCGCCATGAAACGGGCAGACACCCGCGAATGGATCGGCGTCGAGATCGTGCGGGATTCGCACGTGGCCCATCTCCGGATGGACGAGGCCGTGCATCAGCCGGCCGTTGACCATGCCGCCGCCACCGATACCCGTTCCAATCGTCAGGTAAAGAAACGTATCGAGCCTACGGGCCGCGCCCCACCGCCACTCGCCGAGCGCCGCGGCATTCACGTCGGTGTCGAACGCGACCGACACTCCGAGCGCGCTGCGCACCGCACCCATCAGATCGACATTCGACCAGCCCGCCTTTGGCGTGGAGGTGATCGAGCCGAACGTGGCCGAGTCAGGGTGTAAATCGACAGGGCCAAAAGACGCGATGCCGATTGCCGCAAGCGAGCCGAAGCGCTCCTGCGCCCGGCTGAAGAAGCGCAGCGTCTCCCGCAACGTCGCGTCCGGCGTGGTCGTTGGCAGGCGGATTTGATCGCGCACCTCGTCCGGACCCGAACCAACGAGACAGACGAACTTCGTTCCGCCCGCTTCTATCGCACCGTAGAGCGGCTGCGTCACTCGGTCACCTCGATCACTCAATGCCAAGCCTGCGCTGAATCTGCTCGAGGGACACACCCTTTGTCTCGGGCAGGAATCGCCAGACGAGCACGAACTGCAGCGCCATCATGGCCGCAAAGAACCCGAACGCCGACGCACCAGAACGTTCGGCGATGAGCGGGAACGTCCAGCTCACGACCGCGGCCCAGAACCAGTGGGTGAAGCTGCCGAGGGCCTGGCCCCGCGCGCGGACGCGATTGGGGAACACCTCGCTGATGTAGACCCAGATGACCGCTCCCTGCGAGAACGCGAAGAACGCGATGTAGCCGAGCAGGCTCACGAGAACGATCGCGCCGCCGGTGCCACGATGAAACGCCCACGCGGTCACCGCGAGGCACACCGCGAGACCCACAGCGCCGACGAGGAGCAGCCGCCGGCGTCCGACACGGTCGATGACCGACATGGCGGCCATCGTAAACACGAGATTGGTGAAGCCGATGACGACCGACTGCAGAAGCGCGCTGGTGCGTTCAGCCCCGGCCATTTTGAAGATATCGGCCGTGTAGTAGATCAGCGCGTTGATTCCGGCGAGCTGGTTGAACGACGCGACCATCACGGCGAGGAGGATCGGTTTCAGGTACTTGCGCTGGAAGAACGGTTCGTCCCCGGCAACCGTTTCTTCGTGCAGCGACTCTGCGATCTCGCGGACGAGCGTGTCCGGAACGTCGTTGCCCATCGCGCGCAGCACCGCCACCGCTTCTTCCCGGCGGTGCTGCTTCACCAGCCAGCGGGGGCTCTCCGGAATCCGCATCAGGAACACAAGAAACAGCAGCGCCGGCACCGCCGGGATCGCGAGCATCCACCGCCACGCGTGTGTCTCGGGCCCACCCACCACGCCAGCGATGATGAAGTTCGAAAAATATGCCGCGAGGATGCCCGCCACGACGTTGAACTGGCTCAGCGCGACAAGCCGGCCGCGCGCAGCGGCAGGTGAGATCTCAGCGATGTACATCGGCGCGACGACGGAGGAGGCGCCGATGGCGAGGCCGCCGATAAACCTGAAGATCAGGAGCGAGATCCACTCCGGGGCAACGCCGCATCCCACCGCTGAGATGAAGTAGAGCACCGCGAGCGCGCGCAACACCGGACGGCGGCCGAATCGCTCGGCGGGGCGCCCGGCCGCAATCGAACCCACGATGGTGCCAATGAGCGCGCTGGCGACCGTGAACCCGAGCTGCCCGCTGTCGAGCGCAAAGCGCACTCGCAAGGCGTCGGTCGTACCGGAGATGACGGCCGTGTCGAACCCGAACAGAAATCCGCCGAGTGCCGCAACGGCGGCACTCCGCAGGAGTTCTCCCGTCATCCGCGCCGATGCGGGTTTCACCGTGACCATATGACGCCCCGCGTCAGTTGTCGTAATAGAGATAGAACTCGTGCGGATGCGGACGCAGGCGGATTGGATCGAGCTCCCGTTCCCGCTTCCACGTCACCCATGTGTCGATCAGGTCGTCGGTGAACACGTCGCCCTTTGTCAGGAAGGCGTGATCCTGCTCGAGGGCGTTGATGGCTTCTTCGAGCGATCCGGGCGTCGTGCGAATTCCCATGTGCTTCATCTCGTCGCGTGTCATCTCGTAGATGTCGCGATCCAGCGGCGCTCCCGGGTCGATCTTGTTCTGGATGCCGTCCATCATGGCCATCAACATCGCCGACCAGGCGAGATAGCCATTGCAGCTCGGATCCGGGCAGCGGAATTCGAGCCGCTTCGCCTTCGGACTTTTCGAATACATCGGGATTCTGATCGCGGCGGAGCGGTTGCGCGCGGACAGCGCGAGATTCACGGGCGCTTCAAAACCCGGAACGAGACGACGGTAGGAATTGGTGGTCGGCGCGGCGAACGCGAGTATCGCGGGCGCATGTTTGAGGAGGCCGCCGGCGGCGAACAGCCCCAGTTCACTCAGTCCGGCGTAGCCATTGCCGGCGAAGAGCGGCTTGTCTCCTTTCCAGAGGGAGACATGCGTGTGCATGCCGCTGCCGTTGTCCTCGAAGACTGGCTTCGGCATGAACGTGACCGTCTTGCCGTGGCGCTTCGCGACGTTCTTGCAAATGTATTTGTACCAAAGGAACTGGTCGGCCATCTTGAGCAGCGGCTGGAACCGCATGTCGATCTCACTCTGGCCGGCCGTTGCCACCTCGTGGTGATGCGCCTCGACCACGATGCCGATCTTGCGCATTTCGTACACCATCTCCCCGCGCAGATCGTGAAACGTGTCGGTCGGGCTCACCGGGAAGTACCCGCCCTTGAAACTGGGCTTGTAGCCGAGATTCGGTTCCTCGATGCGCGCCGTGTTCCAGGCGCCTTCGACCGAGTCGAGCTCGTAGTAGCCCTTGTGCTGGTTCTGTTCGTAGCGGACTTCGTCGAAGATGAAGAACTCCGGCTCCGGTCCGACGAAGCAGGTGTCGGCAATCTTGCTGTCGCGCAGATATGCCTCGGCCTTGCGCGCGATGTGGCGCGGGTCGCGCGTGAAATCCTGCCGCGTCAGGGGGTCCACGACGTTCGCAATGACGCTGACGGTCGGCTGGGCAAAGAACGGATCGAGCCGCGCCGTGGCCGGTTCGGGGACCGCCATCATGTCCGATTCGTGGATCCCCATCCACCCGCGAATCGAAGAGCCGTCGAAGCCGAGGCCCTCCTCGAACGTGCCCTCATCGAGCGTGTCGATGGGGAACGAGCAGTGCTGCCAGCTTCCGAGCATGTCGACGAACTTGAGGTCGATCATCTCGGCCTGGTGTTTCTTGGCAAACTTGAAGAAGTCGTCGGCCGTTTTTGGGGCATCGTCGGGCGACATCGGCAGCTCCTTGCTGTGCGGTGGCGGTGTTGCGTGGCGGCGCAACGCTACGTCAGGGTCGGCATTCGACGCAAGTGGCATCTGCGCCGCGGCGTCTTGCCGGTCTCCGCGCGCCGATCGACAACGATGTCGCTGATACCTTGACATTCGACAATCGGCCTTCTAGGCTATTGTCGGATGACAAAATATGTCACCACCGAAACCTGATTTGCTGCAAGGAACGCTCGATCTTCTGATCCTGAAGGCGCTGTCCGCGGGACCACTCCACGGCTGGGCCATCTCGAAGCGCATTCAGCAACTGTCGCGGGAGATGCTGACCGCCACGCAGGGCTCTCTGTATCCAGCGTTGTATCGCCTCGAAGACCGCGGCTGGATCAGCGGCCTTGATGCGGAATCCGCCGAGGGACGCCGGATCAAGGTGTATCGCCTGACAGCGCTCGGCAGGAAACAGCTCGCGGAGCAAACCGACAACTGGCGCGCATTCTCCGCCGCCATGAATCACGTCCTGGGTACGAGCTGAGGGGCCACATGGAGGGATTACGGCGGCTGGCGAGACGGATCCGCATGCTCGGTCGCCGCGACGCAGTGGAGCGCACGCTCGCGGAGGAAATCCGCTATCACATCGAGTGCGAGACCGACGAGTTGATGCGCCGTGGGCTGCCGCGCGACAGCGCCCGGCGGCAGGCGATCGTCGCATTCGGCGGGATCGAGCAGATCAAAGAAGATGTCCGCGACGTGCGCGGCACGCGCGCCGTCGACGATGGCGTCACCGACTTGCGTTATGCCGCCCGCGTGCTTCGACGGAACCCCGGCTTCACCATCGCGTCCGTGCTCACCTTCGGCCTCGGGATCGGCGTCGCCACGGCGATCTTCAGTGTGGTCTATGGCGTCCTGTTGCGTCCGCTTCCTTACGCGCATCCCGAGCGGCTGATGGCGCTCTGGGAACGCGACACGTCGCGGGATCGAGACCGCAACGTGGTCTCGCTCGAGAATTTCGAGGCGTGGCGGATCCGCGCTGGAAGTTTCGCCGGCCTGGCGGCGCTCATGCCGACATCGATGACGCTGACCGAAAGACCTGAGCCAGAGCGCCTCGTCGGGGCCGAGGTGTCAACCGGATACTTCCGGCTCCTGGGCGTGTCTCCCGCGCTGGGCCGCGATTTCGTCGAGGCCGACGCAACCGGTCCGCTCGTGACGATCCTGAGTGATGGCCTGTGGAAGCGGAGATTCGGCGGCGACCCGGCGGTGGTTGGCCGGGTGATAACCGTGTCGGGCAAACCCTGCACGATCGTCGGTGTGATGCGGGACACCTTCGATCCGCCGCGTTTTGGATGGCTTGGGTCGCAGGCGCTGTGGTTTCCGATGGTGATATCGCCGGATCGTCACGCGTGGGGCCGCTTCCTTCTGGTTGTCGGCCGGCTGCGCGAGGGCGTGGCGATTGAACAATCGCGCGCGGAACTGCGTGCGATTGCCAGCCAGCTCGAGACTGAGATCCCGGCTGACAAAGGCTGGTCCGCATCCGTGGTACCGCTGAAGACGGAAATGACGGGCGATGCGAGAACAACGCTGCTGGTCTTGCTGGGCGCCGTCAGTCTGCTGCTCGTGATGGCCGTGACAAACGTTGGCACGCTGACGCTGTCCGCCATGCGAAAGCGCGGACACGAGCTCGCGATCCGGCGCGCCATTGGTGCCACGAATGGCCGGCTGTTCCGGCAACTGTTCGTGCAGACTCGCGACCTCGTCATCCGGACTGACGGAGCGCCGGAGTCCACGATGCCGCTGCTGCGTTCGGCGGTCGCCGCCCTCGATCCGTCGCTTCCGCTGTATGCCGTCACGACGCTGCCAGATCTCGTGGATACCACGCTCGCACCAGAGCGATTCACGATGTACGTGCTCACCGCCTTCGCAATGTCGGCGATATTCCTGGCGGCGGTGGGTGTCTTCGGTGTCCTCGTCGGCGACGTCACACGGCGTCGCCGGGAGATCGGCATTCGTCTCGCCCTTGGCGCGCCGGGCTCGCGCGTGGTCCTGCTGTTGCTTCGCCGATCGCTCCTCTGCGCCGCTGGCGGCGTCGTCGCGGGCATCATCCTGGCGGTTGTGCTCGGCGGCATGATGACGACGCTTTTGTTCGGCGTGCACCCGGCCGATCCTGTGTCGCTGGCGGCCGTCGCAAGTCTTGTACTCGTGGTGGCGACGACCGCCACGCTGCTCCCGGCGCTCCGCGCGATTCGGCATTCGCCGCTGTCGGCGCTCCGGCAAGGGTGAGGTCACTCGTGCGTGATGCGGACCAGCGCGTCGTGTTCATCCCCGCCCGCGATCATGTCGGACCGGATGAAGCCGATGCCTCTTGCGTAGTACTTCTGGTCGACGACGCCCGGTTCGAAACGGTTCGTCTCCCTCGTTCGCAACACCTGGTGGAAGCAGTCGAACGGCACACACGTCGAGCTATTCAGGCTGCGTACACTGGCGACGTCCTCTGCAACGCCGGCCGCCATCTCCTGAAAGTAGCGGTCGCCGGCCGCAGGGTGCGCCTCCATGATGAGACCCGGCGCGGCGCCGTTCACGCCAGCCCTCCACGTCCCTTCAGTGCTGACGACACGCCCCTTTTCGTCGAATTCCTTCGTGTCCTCACCAAAGTACCAAACGTTGCCCGAGACATCCTGCGCGAAGTAATCGAGGGTGTCTTCGACGAGCACGTTGTTTTCAAACGCGCGGTCGCGCACAACGGTACAGGTGACGTTCAGAATGGTGATCGTCGTGCGGGTGACGTGCACCTCGTCGCGAGTAGGGACGCCCTCTTTGGTGCCTTCGTAGAAGAATGTCGTGCCAGGCACGAGCGGGAAGAACTCGTTGTTGACATTTCGGACGAAGAGCGTGCGAATCACGTTCGGGGCCGTGCGATAGAGGGCGAGCAGCGGGGTACTCGCCGCCTGCACGGTCTCCGCGGGATCCTGGGCCGCAGAGGCGAACGGCCCGAGCGCGAATACGACGGCGACCGTCGCAATGGTGCGATAAGCGGATGTCATAGTCGAGACCTCCTTTCAGCCGACGGCCGAGGTCATGAAGAGATCGGATGTGCCGTCGATATGCTGGCCTCGGCGCCAGAATCGCGGAGCAACGTCGACGCCAGTTGGCGAACCGCAAGATCATTCACACAATGCGAGAGGGGCGAACACGGCTCCATCCTTCGCGACGACCCGCGTACGATTCTTTTGGAAGTTCTTACCACCTGTGATCGATGCCCCCTGTGGACAGCTGATGCATTCGATGCGACGGCGCTGCGAGTGCGTCTGCGAGGGCCCTCCTTGACAGCTTAGGAGAACGGCGCGATAGTCTCTCCTGAATCGCTTAGGAGTAGACGTGCCCGAACGCGCCGACCTTCTTCCGGGGACACTCGACCTGCTCATCCTGAAGGCTGTCTCGCTGGGACCTCTTCACGGGTATGGTGTGCTGCTGCGCATCACCCAGATTTCCGGCCGAGCGCTGGCGATTGAACAGGGGGCGCTCTATCCGGCGCTCTATCGGCTCGAACGCCAGGGCCTGCTGGACACGGAATGGGGCACGTCGGAGAACAACCGTCGCGCGAAGTACTACCGGCTGACCGCAGCCGGGCGGCGTCGCTTCCGCGAGGAAGAGGACAGCTGGAAGCGGACGTCGGCAGCGGTCGCCGCCGCGTTGCGCGCGCGGCCCGAGGAGGCATGACGGTGCTCGCCCGTCTCGCCCGCCGGCTTCGCGCGCTCGTCAATCCACCAGGCGCCGATCGCGAGATGGCCGACGAATTGGCGTTCCATCTTGCCAACCGCACCGACGAGCTGATCGCCTCCGGCCTCAGTGCCGCCGAAGCCGCACGGCGGGCCCGACTCGAGTTTGGCGCGATTGAGCGCGTGAAGGAGGAGTGCCGCGACGAACGCGGCTTCCGTCTTCTGCACGATCTGGGGGCGGACGTGTCCTATGCGATTCGGGTCCTTCGCCGAGGACGCGGATTCGCCCTGGTCGCGATTCTCTCGATGGCCATTGGCATCGGCGCCAATGCGCTCGTCTTCACGGTTGTCAACGGCCTGCTGCTGCGTCCGCTCCCGGTCGACCGTCCGGATCGCCTCGTGTTCGTGCAGGGCAATGGCGTGCCCGCGCAGTCCTATCCGAATTACGTGGATTTCCGCGACCGCAATACCACGCTCGCGGGTCTGATCGGCTATCGCATCGCGCCGATGAGCGTCGATGCCGGCGGCACGCCATCGCGAAGGTGGGGATACCTGGCGACCGGCAATTACTTCGACGTTCTTGGTGTCAGACCAGTCGCCGGACGTTTCTTCGATGCCCGCGACGATCGACAACCAGGTGCGGCTCCCCTCGCGGTCCTCAGCTACGACGAATGGCAGGCGCAGTACGGCGGCGACTGGCATGCGATCGGATCGACCATCCGCATCAATACAATCCCGTTCACGATCATTGGTGTTGCACCGCGCGGCTTCTACGGCACCGAACGATTCTATCGACCCGCGATCTGGGTGCCGATGATGATGCAGGCGCAGATTGAAGTCGGCAACCCGTGGCTCGATCGTCGCCCCACGTTCAATGTCTGGCTGGTCGGGCGATTGAAGACGGGCATCACGCGCGCACAGGCGGAAGCCAACCTCAATGCCATTGCGGCGCAGCTGGCGCGCGATTACCCGTGGCCCAACCGCGGCATGGTGATCCGGCTCACGGAGCCCGGACTGGTCGGGAGCGCGCTTGGCACGCCCGTGCGCGCGTTTACGCTCGGCGTGCAGGTGCTCGCGGGGCTTGTGCTTCTCGCCGCATGCGCGAATCTTGCGAGCCTGCTCAGCGCGCGAGGGGCCGACCGTCGCCGTGAAATGGCGATACGCCTGTCGATTGGCGCCAGCCGGGGGCGGCTGATCCGTCAGCTGCTGACTGAATCGCTGGTCCTGTCGATTGCCGGCGGCATCGCCGGTGCGTCGCTGGCGTGGTTGCTCGCACGAGGGCTCAGCGCCTGGCGCGCTCCAATCGATATCCCGGTGCAGTTCGACGTGTCGGTCGATCTGCGCGTGCTGCTGTTCGCCTGCGTCGTGTCGACGCTTGCCGGCGTACTCTTCGGCCTCGTCCCCGCGCGGCAGGCCGGGGCAACCGACCCGAATGCCGCACTGAAAGGCACGCTCGGCGATCGTCGCGGCGCGGGTCATCGTGCGATGCGCGACCTGCTCGTCACCGTGCAGATTGTGTTCTGCTTCGTGCTGGTGTCGGCGTGCCTGCTGTCGCTGCGCGGGCTGCAGCGCGCGATCGCGATGCCGCTTGGTTTCGAGCCCCATGGTGTTACAGTCGCTGCATTCGACCTGGGACTCGCCGGCTACGACGAAGCACGCGGCGCAATGTTCCAGCAGCGCCTGGTAGAACTCGTCATCGGACTACCAGGAGTCCAATCGGCGGCCTACTCGAACTCGTTTCCCCTCAGCATCGATCAATCGCGCAGTTCCATTTACCCCGAGCCGGCGCAGGTCATCCAGGATCGAAGCGATCTGCTCAGCGCCATCACCTACCAGGTGTCTCCCGCTTTCTTCAGAACCCTCGGGATGCGCTTGATCTCGGGACGGGACTTCGACGCGCGTGACACGGCCTCGGCGAGCCCGGTCGCGGTCATCAACGAAACCTTCGCGCGGCAGATTCTGCAGACGCCGCATCCGATTGGCCGCCGGTTCCGCTTCGGACCTCACGGAACACCCGTGGAAGTCGTCGGGGTCGTGGCGGATGCGAAGTATGAAACGCTGGCCGAATCCGCACGGCCGGCGGTCTTCTCCCCGATCACGCAGCGCTATCAAGCGACAACCGTGCTGAGCGTCCGATCGACCGTGCCCCAGCGGGATCTCGTCGCCGCGATCAGGAACGTGATCAAGACGCAGAATCCGTCGCTGCCGGTGTACGACGCCAAGCCGCTGCAGGAGATGCTCGCCCTGGCGCTCTTTCCAAGCCGCGCCGCGGCGCTGGCGCTCGGGACGTTCGGCCTGATCGCCATCGTGCTGGCGTCGACGGGCGTGCACGGCCTCGTGTCCTACGCCGTCTCGCGTCGGGAGCGAGAGATTGGGATCAGGATTGCCATTGGCGCGGGAACCCAGAGTGTCCTGAAGTTGATCCTCTCTCGAACGGCAGTCCTCGTATCCGCGGGCGTGGTGCTCGGCTCCGCACTCGCCATGCTTCTGGGCAGCGTGCTGGCGAGCATCATCTACACCGCGTCACCTCGCGATCCGATCGTCTTCGGCGGTGTGGCGGCGCTCATTGTGACTGTTGCCCTGCTCTCGTGCTGTGCGCCAGCGCTGCGGGCGTTGCGGATCAGCCCGACTGCAGCGTTGAAAGCAGAATAGGTATCGTCAATCGCGAATCCCAGAGGGATTCGCGATTGTTTAGCCGCGTCCTATATATGGCATTTTCGTGGCCATCACCGTCATGAACTGCACGTTTGCCTCGAGCGGCAGGCTGGCCATGTAGATCACGGCACGGACGACGTGCGCGATGTCGAGGAGCGGCTCGACCATGATCTCGCCGCTGGCCTGCATCGTGCCGGTCGTGTACTTCGCCGTGAGCGACGTCGCCGCGTTGCCGATGTCGATCTGGCCGCACGCGATGTCGTACCTGCGGCCGTCGAGCGCCGTCGATCTCGTCAGGCCGGTGATGGCATGCTTCGTCGCGGTGTAGGGCGCGGAATTCGGACGCGGAACGTGCGCCGAGATTGACCCGTTGTTGATGATGCGCCCACCCCTCGGATCCTGCGCCTTCATCAGCCGGAACGCCTGCTGCGTGCAGAGGAATGCACCGGTCAGGTTGATGTCCACCACGCTTCGCCACTGTTCGACGGTCAGATCTTCGAGGGCAACGCCCGGCACGTTGATGCCGGCATTGTTGAACAGGAGGTCCACGCGGCCGAACGTTTCGCGCGCGGCCTGGAACAACCGGCGCACGGATTCCGGATCGCTGACGTCGGTCGGCACGGCAAGCGCCCGGTTCGTACTGGCATGTGCCGCTGTTTCCTTCAGCAAGTCCCCGCGACGACCGGCCAGGACGACCGAGTAGCCTTCGTTCAGCAGTCCGATCGCCACGGCGCGTCCAATCCCGCTGCCCGCTCCCGTTACGACGGCAATCTTTGGTGGTACGCTCACGCGCTAGAACGTAACATGACACCGTTACTCGAGTGACCCCACATGAAGATACTCGTCACCGGGGCGGCCGGGTTTCTCGGAAGCCGGCTCATTGGCGCCCTGCTCTCTGGTTCCGGCAATCTGCCAGGCGTCTCCAGGATCGTCGCCGCCGATTTGTCGCGATGTCCCATCGATGATTCGCGAGTCGAGTCGAGAACGGGAACGATCACCGATCCAGGCTTCATCGCATCGATCGTTGATCCCGGCGTGGACCTCGTCTATCACCTCGCGGCCGTCCTGAGCGGCCAGTCGGAGGACGAGTTCGATCTTGGCCTCCGGGTCAACGTCGACGCGTCCCGCCGGCTGCTCGAGGCGTGTCGTCGTCTCACGAACGCGCCGCGCTTGGTGTTCTCGAGCTCGATCGCCGTCTTCGGCGGTCGCCTGCCCGAGGTCGTCCCCGAGCAGATGGCGGCAATGCCGCAGTCTTCCTACGGGACCGGTAAGGCCATTACAGAGCTGCTGGTCAGCGATTACTCACGCCGTGGCTTCATTGACGGCATCGCCTGCCGGCTTCCGACGATCGCGATCCGGCCTGGCAAGCCGAACTCCGCGCTCTCCTCGTTTGTCAGCGGTATCATTCGCGAGCCCCTTGCGGGGATCGACGCGGTGTGTCCCGTGCCGCTCGACCTTCGTCTCTGGATCAGTTCTCCAGAGATCGTCACCGCAAATCTGCTGCACGCCGGGTCCATTCCAACCACCGCCCTCGAGGGTCAGCGCATCGTCAATCTGCCGGGACTGTGCGTCACGCCCGCGGAGATGCTCGCGAGTCTCGAGCGCCTGGCCGGCGCATCGGCCAGGGCGCGCGTTCGCGTGGAGCCGGATCAACGCGTCATGCGCGTCGCGTGCACATGGCCCGGCGCCTTCGATGTCACCCGCGCGTTGCGCCTCGGGTTCCACGTCGACAGCGACATCGACGGAATCGTGCGGCAGTTCATGGCGGAAACGCCGCAGCACGCGAACCAGTCACGCCCGTGACGTCAATCCGCAAGGCACTCGCGATTGACATGCCGTACCTGGAGACGTGCTTCGCGAAACTGCAAGCCTTCGAGCGGTCGATTGAACCGAACCGTGCCGCGCCGGAGGCAATCGCTCGGGCGTACGTTGATGACTTGCTCAAGGAGTGCGCCAGGTCAGATGGGGCGGTCTTCGTCGCGGAGTCATCGGGAG
>JBKOZS010000087.1:0-29149 GCA_046726015.1 Acidobacteriota bacterium | reverse complement strand
CCCGAGTCCCGAGTCCTGAGTCCTGAGTCCTGAGTCCTGAGTCCTGAGTCCTGAGTCCTGAGTCCTGAGTCCCTAGTCCTGAGCTCGAGGACCCCTGACTCGCGACTTGCGACTCGCGACTCGGGACTCTCCTCACCAGGGCCGGACGGAAGCAGCTCGACAAGGAAGCGCGGTCGTGGGCACGGCTCGCCGCCGCGATCACGCTTGTCGTCAGAACGACCTAGGCTTCACATCTGGTCCGGTGACCGGGAGTCTCGCCATGAGATGGCTGCAGATGATGCGGATGCGGATGCGAGCCTTGTTCCGATCCGGCGCGGTCGATCGCGAGCTCGCCGACGAGATGCGCGAGCACCTGGATCACCTGGTCGAGGAGCGAGTCTCGCGTGGAATGGCGCCCGACGCCGCGCGTGCGGCGGCGCTTCGGGAATTCGGGCCGTTGCCGCAGCTCATGGAGGCGTCGCGCGATGCGCGCGGCGTCGCCTGGATTTCGAACCTCTGGCAGGACCTCACATACGGCGTGCGTCTCGCCACACGCGCGCCCGCGTTTTCCGCCGCTGCCATGCTCACCGTCGCGCTTGGCATCGGCGCGACGACGACGATGTTCAGCATCGTGTACGGCGTGGTGTTGCGGCCGCTGCCGTACCGCGATCCGGATCGCCTCGTCAATCTCTGGTCGACCGCGCCTGCGCGCGGCTTGCCGCGCGCGTATGTCGGCATGGCGAATGTCTACGATTGGAAAGCGCGCAATCACGTCTTCGAGGACATCGCAGCGCTGCGTGCCGTCGGCAACTTCAATCTGACCGGACAGGGTGAGCCGGAACGCTTGAACGGTTCGCGCGTGTCATCGAACCTGTTTCCGGTGCTCGGCGTCACGCCGCTGTTCGGCCGCGTCTTCACCGAAGAGGAAGACGAGATTGGCCACGAGCACGTCGCCCTTCTCACCTACGGGGTCTGCGTCCGCCGCTTCGGCAGCGATCCCGGCATCGTCGGACGCACGATCGCGCTCAACGGCGTGCCGCACACGGTTGTCGGCGTGATGCGGCCGGACTTCGCGTTTCCCACGCGTGAATTCCAGATTTACGTTCCACTCACGTTCGATCCGGAGGAACTCGTCAACCGGATGAACTACTCGTACCTGGCCGTCGCCCGCCTGAAGCCGGGCGTGACCGTCGATCAGGCGCAGGCCGAGCTGACGGTCATCTCGTCGCAGCTCGAACGCGAACATCCCAAGACCAACGAGGGGATTGGCGCCAGTGTGGTGCCGGCGCTGGCCGACACCGTGGCGGCCGTGCGCCGCCCGCTCTACATCCTGCTTGCGTCGGTTGCGGCGATGCTGCTGATCGGTTGTGCCAACCTGACGAACCTGCTCGTTGCGCGATCGCTCGCGCGGCGCCGCGAGCTCGCGGTTCGCGCGGCGCTCGGTGCATCACGCCGCCGGCTGGTGGAACAGGCCATCGCCGAGATCGTTCCGGTTTTCGCAGCCGGCGGTGCGCTCGGTCTGATCCTCGCGGCGCTGGGCATCGACGCGCTCCGGCCGTGGCTTCCGGCCGACCTGCCGCGCGTCGAAAGCATCGGGCTCCACCTGCCGGTGCTGGCGGTAGCGGCCGCCACGCTTGCCGCTGTCGCGCTGTTCGTTGCCGTGTGGCCGGCGCTGGAGGCCTCGCGCCGCGACCTCGGAGCTGCCGCGGATCTCTCGCGCGGCAACACTGACGCGCCGCGGCGTGCGCTCGTGCGCGACGTCCTCGTCGTCACGCAAATCGCAGCGACGTTGTGGCTCCTCGTGTGCGCGACGCTGCTGATGCGGAGCTTCACCGAGCTCGGTCATGTGAACCCGGGATTCAACGCGGATCGCGTCTACAGCATGCACCTTGCGATCCCCAGGACGAAGTATCCGGATGATCGCGCCGTCGCCGGTTTCATCGCTCGCATCGTGGAGCGCGTACAGGCAGTGCCGGGGGTGGTGGCCGCCGGCATGGTGAATCGCCTGCCGCTTGCTGGCGGAACCCAGACCGGGCCGATCGAATTCGAGAGAGTGGATCCCAAAACCGCCGGCCTGTCGAACGTGGACTTTCGCACGGTCACGCCCGACTACTTCCGCACGCTCGAGATCCCGCTCATCAGCGGACGGACGTTCACGCATCGCGACGACGAGGCGGCGCCTGGCGTGGCGATTATCGACGAACGCCTGGCAAAGACCGTGTTCGCTGACGCCGATCCGATCGGTCGCCGTGTGAGGATCCCGGTTCTGAATCTGCCGTGGCTCACGATCGTTGGCGTCGTCGGCCACATTCGACACGATCGTCTCGACGAGGACACGCGGCCGCAGGTTTACTTCAGTTACAAACAGCGTGCGCAGGACCGGATGGCACTTGCCGCCCGCACGCAAACGAATCCAGAGTCCCTCGCCCCGTCACTCGTCGGGGCGATTCGATCCGTGGATCCCGAGCAGCCGGTCTACGACGCGGGGACCCTCGAGGCCGTTGTCGATCGTTCGCTCGCGCAGCGGTGGCTTCAGACGACGCTGTTAGCCGTGTTCGCCGGGATTGCACTCCTGCTCGCGAGCATCGGTGTGTACGGCGTGATTGCGTACGCCGTCGGCCAGCGTCAGCGCGAGTTCGGCATCCGTCTCGCGCTTGGCGCACACCGTCGCGAGATCATCGCACTCGTGCTTCGCAGGGGGGCGGTGCTGCTCGGAGCCGGGGCGGCGATTGGACTTCTTGCCGCCGCCGGCACGGCACAGGTGATTGGCAGCCTGCTCTATAACGTCGCAGGCTTCGATCCGATGAGCGTTTCCGTCGCGACGGTCCTGCTGTGCGCTGTGGCGCTCGTCGCATGCGGCCTTCCTGCGCGCCGCGCGGCTGCCGTCGATCCACTGGTGATCCTGCGCACTGAATAGTCGAAGCGTCGATATCGCCCGCGTCAATGCGTTGCCGCGCTGTGTCGCACATCCCTCCCGGGCTGATCGAGCTCGGCGAGCTTACGCGCCAGCGCGTGGATCAGGAACGGCACGTGTCCAACCACCCCGATCACATTATTGCGCAGCGTCCGCGCCACCGGCGACCCGAGCGTTGCCATGCGGGTCATTCGATCGGTCAACGCCACCACGTCTGCCGCGACGCTGTGCCGCTGCGCCGCCCATCCGTCGAGGATCGCCGCATCCGCGCCGCCAATCACATCCGCAAGGGCTGCGCCGAGCGAGATCGCATCCTGGATGCCGGTGTTCATTCCCTGCCCGCCCGCCGGACTGTGAACATGCGCAGAGTCGCCACACAGCAGGACGCGTCCTTTGCGCGGGCTGTCCGCAACCCTGTGGTGCACGCGGAAGCGTGAGGACCACACGCTGTCCTTGATGCGCGCCGGCGTCGCCTGCGGCCCGCGCGAATCCAGCAGCCCCTGCACGAACTCAGTCGACGGTTGTTCCGGCGGGTCGTCCAGGGTGGCGACGATGCGGTAGCGATTCTCCGGCAACGGCGCCACGACTACCAATCCGTCCGGCGAGAAGAACAGATTCACTTCATCACGCGCCAGCGGCCAGTCCATGTGCACGTCTGACAGCACGAAGCCCTGCTCGTATGCGCCGCCCGAGAACGCGATCTGTGCATCGTCGCGCACGCGACTGTGCATGCCGTCGCAGCCGACGACCCAGCGCGCCTTCACCGTATCAGCGACGCCGTTCAACATGACGTCCACGTCGGCGCCCTCCATTCCCGCACGCAGAGCCGTTGCCTCCGCGGGCCGAATGACATCGCCGCCCAGTTCCTGCAGACGTGCGAGCAGGATCGATTCGGTGATGTTCTGCGGGCACATCAGCGTGAACGCGTACTTGCTGGGTATGTCCCTGAAGTCGACCGTGAGAAGGGTCTTGTCGCGATCGCGGATCCGGAAGGTCGGCACCTTCAGTCCCTGTTTCAGCATTGCCGGGACCACGCCGAGGGGATCGAGAACTTCGAGCGTGCGCGCGTGCACCACCGCTGCGCGCGACGTGTTGGCCCCCTCGGCAATCTTGTCGATCGTGAGCGCCGCGATGCTGCGGCGCCGCAGTTCGGCCGAGAGCGCGAGCCCGGTCGGGCCTGCGCCGATGATCAGGATCTCCGTCCGTGATGGAAGGATTGGCATCGCTTTGCCTCCAATTGTTACGACGGGGCCCCGCGATACCGGTATCCTAATCGATCGGCCCCCTTTCGTTCGGTGTCGCCGCTCGTGTTATGACTGGGATGAGCTGCCGGGCCTGCCGATCAAGGAGTGGTGTGCATGAAACGGGTCTTCACGTGCGGGACGCTTGTCGCGTGTGTGCTTGGCGCGCTGGGCGCTGGCACGCAGCAACAGGTCTTTCGCGGACGAAGCGAGGCCGTCCGGGTTTTCGTGACCGTAACCGATCGAGACGGCCGGCTCGTGACAACGCTTACGCAGGACAAGTTTGAAGTGCGTGACGAAGGCAAGCCTCAGCCAGTCACCCAGTTCGACAACAAGCCCCAACCCATTCGTTTGATCGTGATGCTGGACGTGTCGGGCAGCATGGCGGGCAACCTGCCGCTGCTGCGTACCGCCGCGGCGCAGCTCTTCTCGCGACTGCTCGGGGACGACGTCGCGCGCGTCGGGTCGTTCGGCCACGACGTTACGATCAGTCCGTCATTCACACGTGACCCGGAGGCGCTCGCCGCGGCGCTCCCGACCACCATTGCACCGGACGCGCCGACACCGCTGTGGCGTGCGATCGATCAGGCGATGAGTACGTTCGGAGACGCGGATGACAAGCGCAAAGTCATTCTCGTCCTCAGCGACGGCAAGGACAGTGGTCCGACGAGTTTTCGTCAGCGCTACGTGAGCCAGGGCGAAGTGATCGATCGCGCCCGCAGCGAGGACGTGATGATTTACGGAATCGGCATGCGAAGCCGCAGCACGAGATCGACGGTCCCTGGCATGGGTCCGGGTGGTCTCCAGGCGGCGCTGATGGCCGACATGCCTGATCCCGGTCTGGCACGCGTCGCCGAGGAAACAGGCGGCGGCTACACGGAAATTCGCTTCGGCCAGGACCTTGGCGCCGCGTTCGCTGCCGTCGCCGACGAGTTGCACACGCAGTACCTGCTCGCATTTGCGCCGCCGAGGCGCGATGGCAAGGTCCACGAGATCAACGTGCGCGTGACCGAGGGCGGGATGAAGCCCAGGGCGCGCAAAAGCTACACTGCCCCGAAAGAGTAAGGACCCGGAGGACGCGCCATGACGTTCATCAGCGGGCGAGTGCAGGACATTCGATACGCGCTTCGCATGTTTCGGCGCGCACCTTCCTTCACGGCCGTGGCCGTCATGACGCTTGCGCTCGGCATTGGCGCGAACGCGGCGGTGTTTTCGCTCTTTCACTACCTGCTGCTTCGCCCATTGCCGGTGCCCGGGCCGGAACAGCTGGTCAATCTTTCGGCGCCAGGCCCCAAGCCCGGGCCGAAGTCGTGCGCGATGATCGGCAACTGCGACGCGACATTCAGCTACCCGATGTTCCGGGACCTGGAGCGCGCGCAAACCGTCTTCACGGGTATCGCCGCGCACCGCGAGTTCGCTGTCAACCTTGGCTATCAGGGCCAGACGGTGCAAGGCGTCGGCATGTTCGTGTCCGGTCAGTACTTCTCCGTGCTTGGATTGCATCCTGCGCTCGGCCGCCTGCTGGCGCCGGAAGACGAACGGAGCGTGGGTGGGGCCGAGGTCGCGGTCGTGAGTCATGAGTACTGGCAGACGCAGCGCGGTGGTCGCACCGACATTCTCAGCGAAACAATCGTCGTCAACGGCATTGCCATGACGATCGTTGGCGTTGCGCCCCCGGCGTTCGAAGGAACGACGCGCGGTATCAGGCCGCAGGTCTATGTGCCCATTACCATGCGCTGGCGCCTGCAGCCGTTTCCTGCCAGTCCTCCCGAGAATCGGCGCGGCTACTGGGTCTACCTGTTTGCCCGTTTGAAGCCCGGCGTACCGCTGGAGCGCGCGCGCGCTTCGATCGATGTTCCCTATCGCGCGATTATCAATGACGTCGAAGTGCCGCTCCAGGAAGGCTTGAGTACTCAGGCCCTCGCGCAGTTCAAGGCCAAGACCATTCGTGTCGAGCCAGGCTCGCGCGGACAGAGCCTGATCTTTGCGGATGCCCGGGCGCCGCTGACGCTGCTGCTCGGCGCGACGGGGCTGATGCTGCTCATCAGCTGCATGAACGTCGCGAACCTGCTGCTGGCACGCGCGGCAGCCCGCGCGAAAGAAGTGGCGACGCGTTTGTCGATTGGAGCCACGCGCCGCCGTCTCGTTGCGCAGCTTCTGACCGAGTCGGCGGTGCTTGGCCTCGCATCCGCGGCGGCCAGCTTGCTCGTCGCGCAGTGGACGATGGATCTGGTTCGTCCGCTGCTGCCGGCGGACGTGCCGGTGCCGCTGAAGATGGACACATCCGCGATGCTCCTGGCCGCGGGCCTGGCGCTTGGAGTGACTGTTGCGATCGGACTGGTTCCCGCACTTCATGCCGTGCGGCTTGGCGTGCTCTCCGCGTTGAAGGCACAGGCCGGTCAGCCTGCCGGCGGGCGCGGGGCCACGCGGTTCCGCATTACCGCGGCCACCGCGCAGATTGCGTTGGCGATGGTGCTGGTCGTTCTCGCAGGCTTGTTCACCAAGAGCCTGGGTAATATCAGTCACGTCGATCCGGGGTTTTCACCAGGTGGCCTCGTGGTGTTCGGACTCACGCCGCAGCGGAACGGTTACACCGCGTCGGCCGCGGCGTCGCTCTTCGAACGACTCCACGAGGAGTTGGCTGCTCTTCCCGGCGTCACGGCCGTGTCGTCGTCAACGACTCCGTTATTGTCGGGCGATGAGCGCGTGACATCGGCGTTCGTGGAGGGATTCGACGCCGGCCCTGACACGGACAACAACACCGGCTACGACGAGATTGGTGAGGCGTACTTCCGGACGCTGCGTACTCCGATGATTGCGGGACGTGAGTTCACCCGCGGGGATACGGAGAGCTCCGCACGGGTCGCGATTGTCAACGAACAGTTCGCCAGGAAGTTTCGCCTCGGCCAAAACCCAATCGGAAAGCGCATGTCCGCGCGAACGCGAGCGCTCGACCTCGAGATCGTGGGTCTCGTGAGGGATGCTCAGCACACCAGCCTGAGAGACGCCGCTCCGATGTATTTCGTTCCGCATAATCAGAGCAACAGGCGGCCCGGCTTCATGGCGTTCTATGTGAGAACAACGCTCGACTCCGACGCCGTGATGACGTCGATCCGCCAGGTGGTACTTCGGCTCGACAAGAATCTGCCGATCGAGAGGCTTCAAACCGGTGTTGAGGCCATGCGCGCCGCGACCATGCCCGAACGGTTGATGGGGCTGATGACCAGCGCTTTCGCTGCCCTGGCGCTCCTCATAGCGGCCGTGGGACTGTATGGCGTGCTCGCCTACACGGTGGCGCAACGAACGCCTGAGATCGGGTTACGCATGGCGCTCGGCGCGACCAGGGGTCGCGTGCGGTGGATGGTCCTGCGACAGGTTGGACTCGTCACCCTCGTGGGTGGCAGCGTCGGCCTCGTGTTCGCCATCCTCATCGGCCGGGCCGCCCAGGCCCTCCTGTTTGGACTGCAATTCCACGATACCGCCGTTCTTGCGTCGGCGGCGATGGTGCTCATGCTCGTTGTGCTCACCACGGGATTCATCCCCGCCGATCGCGCGGCCCGGGTCGATCCAATGCGCGCCCTCAAACACGAGTAGGCGCTCCTCGGCGACAACTCGCGGACCGGAACGTCCGGCGCCCGGTTTTCCATTGACTTCCATAAATGCCTTAGGGGAGACTGCCCTAAGGTGGTTATGGGAGAAGACAGGGACAAACCTGCCGACTTGCTGCAGGGCACGCTAGAGCTTTTGATCCTCAGGACGCTGGCGAGCGGCGAGAAGCACGGCTACGAGATCGCCGAATGGATTCATGTGGCGTCCGCCCAGTCGCTCTCGGTGGAAGAAGGGGCGTTGTATCCGGCGTTGCATCGACTGGAGCTGCGCGGCCTGCTGACTGCCGAATGGGACGTCTCCGCGAACAACCGTCGAGCCAAGTACTACCGTCTTACAGCAATCGGCCGGAAGCGGCTGAAGGACACCATGGAATCGTGGCGCCGCACCAGTGCGGCCATCAATCGCGTCCTCGAAGCCACCTGATCGGAGGAAGGTCGTGGCTGAGTGGCTGAGCAGTCTGTATCTTCGTCTGCGAGCGCTGGTTCGCCGACGAAAACTGGAGCAGGACTTCCGCGACGAAGTGGCGTTTCACCTCGCCATGCGCGAGGAGCAGCTTCGCGGGTCGGGAGCCGTTGATGCCGATCTCGCCGCCCGCCGGCGATTTGGGAGCATCACACGGATTCGGGAAGAGCTGCACGACACCTGGGCGCTCGCGCCAACGCTCAGCGCCGTGCTTCGCGATTTCCGCTACGCCTCGCGCACCCTTCAGCGCAGTACCGGCTTTGCTACGGTCGTCGTCCTGACCGTTGGTCTCGGCATTGGCGCAAACACGGCCTTCTTCAGCGTGGTCAATGCCGTTCTGATCCGGCCGCTTGGCTATCCTGACGCGGAGCGCCTCGTGCTCGCGTACGAAGGATTCTCTCAAGCTCGCGTTGAACGACTGCCGTTCTCCGCACTCGATTTCGGAGACTTCCGCAGCTATCAGCAGTCATTTGAGTCGGTTGCGGCGTTTCGCAACACGCCGTTCGAACTCTCCGGCGGCAGCGGCCCCGAACGGATCACGGGCGCGAAGGTCTCGGCCGAGCTCTTTCCCACGCTGGGTGTGAGCCCAATCATCGGCCGTACGTTCTCGGCAGCGGAAGATCGTCCCGGGGTCAACATCGCAATTCTGAGCTGGGGCCTCTGGCAGCGGCGCTACGGGGCAAACCCCTCAGTTGTCGGTCAGAGCATTCAACTCGATCGCCAGCCGTACACCGTCATCGGGATCATGCCGTCGGGATTGGTCTTTCCCCCTCGTGGCATCCAGTTCAACGGTGAGCCGGCCGACGTCTGGGTGCCGATCGCCTTCACCCAGCGCGAACAACTTGAACGCGGAAGCATGCACAACCAAAGCGTTATTGCGAGGCTGAAGAGTGGTGTCTCCCTTCGAACCGCACAAGCGGAACTCGACATGCTCGGTGAACGTATTGCGGGTAGCTATCCGCAGGCCGTCCGCGATGCCGGGTTTTCGCCGCGACTTTTCGTGCATCCGTTTCGCGAGGAAATCTCCGGCCGGCTCAAGGCGCCGCTGCTGATGCTGCTTGCGGCCGTCGGACTGGTCCTGCTCGTGGCGTGTGCCAACGTCGCTAATCTGATTCTGAGCCGCATGGCCGGCCGAACGCGAGAGTTTGCGGTCCGTTTTGCGTTGGGCGCTCGCCGCGCGCAACTCGTCCAACTGCTCCTGTGCGAGGCGCTGCTGCTGTCGATGGCCGGTGGTGTCGTCGGCGTGACGCTCGCCTACTGGGCGATCAAAGCGACCCCCGTCATCCTGACGCAGACGATTCCCGGTCTTCACGAACTTGCGATCGATTTTCGTGTGCTGGCCTTCTCGGCCGTGATGTGACTTGGGACGGCGGTCCTCTTTGGCCTGGTGCCGCTCATCCCGCTCGGCCGTTCAACCCCGGGGAACTCATTGCGCGACGAGTCGTCGCGCGCGACGTCCCCACTCAGCCGGCTTCGCCTTCAGCGCAGCTTCGTCGTGCTGACGGTGAGCCTCGCATGCGTGCTTCTCGTCGGAGCCGGTCTCTTCATCCGGAGTTTTGCCGCCCTCGTGAGAACGGATGTGGGCTTTCGGCCGCGTCAGGTGCTCACCGCGTCGATGACGCTCCCCCGAACGTTCTACACGACGGGCGCCAGCGTCCGCTCGTTTCATGAGTCGCTCTCGCACAACCTGCTGACGCTTCCCGGTGTCCGATCGGCGGCACTGGCAACCGATCTGCCGCTCACGAGTTACGAGTTTCGCGCGTTCACGCCCGAAGGCGTGAGCGTGCCCGAAGGGCACACCCCGACGACGACGCTGACGTGGGTGCATGGTCCGTACTTCGAGACGCTGGGCATGCGGCTCAAGCAGGGCCGGTTCTTCACTCCGGACGAGCACGCCCAGGTTCGCAGAGTGGTGATCGTCAACGAGAAGCTTGCGCGCCTCACATGGCCCGGACAGGATCCGGTTGGAAAGCGATTGAAATGGGGCGGCGCCGTTAGCCAGGCTCCGTGGCTGACCGTCGTGGGCGTGACGGAGAACGTTGCCGATGGCCCGATCAGCGCGGAACCCATGGTTCACACCTACGAACCGTTCCGTCAGCTGCCGGACCTCTTTCTCGACGGCGCGCCGAACCAGTTCGGACGTGACTTGAAAGTGGCAGTCCTCGCCGACGGTCAGCCGCGTGCACTTGCGGCACTCGTACGGCAGCAGATTGCCTCGCTGGACCCCCAGCTGGCGATTGAAAGCATCAACACGATGGACGAGCAGGTCAGCAACGTCGTGGCGCCTCAGCGCTTCAGCACCTTGTTCGTTGGCGCGTTCGCTGCGATCGCGCTGCTGCTCGCATCCGTCGGTCTCTACGGGCTACTCGCCTTCACGATCGCTCAACGACGACGAGAGATGGCGGTGCGGATGGCACTGGGTGCCGAGCGCGGCAGGATGATCCGGATGGTGATTGGGCAGGGCATCCGGCTGGTCGGCGTGGGGCTCGTCGCAGGCCTGCTTGGTTCGCTCGTGCTTGCGCGCGTGCTCGCGTCGCGCCTGTACCATACGGATCAGTACGATGCGATCACATTTGCGACTGTCCCCGCAGTACTCGCGGTGGCGGCGTTCATGGCGTGTGCGCTCCCCGCGTGGCGCGCAGCACGCGTTGACCCGATTACGGCACTCCGCGCGGAATAATCACCCGCTTCGTCAGGCGCAGCGGTTGTTACCAGGAGGACGTATGAATTTGGATACGAAACGCGTGGCGCTTTGCGGTCTGCTCGTCACGTGCGCCATCGCCATCGCGTCACTCGCCAACGTCAACGTGGTTGCCGACACTGTCAACCCGCAAGCCGCTGGAGCACAGCCAATCAATCTTGCGGAGCGGATGGCGGCAGGGAAGCTGAGGGCAGTGAACCGCGAGGTCACCAAGAGCCAGGAGCGCAACGGCGTGCACGTGTCGGAGAAAGAAGGAAACGGCGTCGTGTGGGTCGAAGGCAGCGATTTCTCCGAAGGAACGATCGAGGTCGAGATTCGCGGCCGTGATGTGCTTCAGCGAAGCTTCGTGGGCATTGCCTTCCATGGCAAGGACGACAACACGTACGAGGCGGTGTATCTCCGTCCCTTCAACTTTCGAAATAGCGATCCAGCCCGGCGCGACCACGCCGTCCAGTACATCGCGCTGCCCGATTACGACTGGCCGCGTCTCCGCAAGGAATTCCCGGAGGAGTTCGAGAATCCCGTCGATCAGTCGCTCTCTCCGACCGACTGGGTGCCGGTTCGTGTCGTCGTGAAAGCGAAGACCATCCAGATCTATGTAGGCCCGGTCAAGTCTCCCGCGCTCGAAGTCCGTAAGCTTGGGAAGGACGACCGCGGCGCCGTTGGCGTGTGGGTGGGCAACGGCAGCGACGGCGATTTCGCCAACCTGCGGATTACGCCGGCGACGTAGAGCGGCGATCGGCTCATTCGGCGTCGAACGTCATCTCGATCATAGTTGGGCGAAACCCCGCCTGCTGGAACAGCCGCTGGGCGTCAACGTTCGAATGAGCGCTCCACAACATCACACGGCGAACGCCGCGCGCCGTGAACCAGTCGATCGCGCTCGCCACCAGTGCCCGGCCGGCGCCAGCGCCCCGGTGCGCTTCGTCGACCACCAGGTCATGGATGAATCCGGCCCGGTGCCGCAGTTCCTTCCAGCTCTCCGGTTCGATGCCCGCGAAAACATATCCGATCACAAGACCGCCCTCGTCGGCGACATGGACCATCGCCTCGCCTCTCTCGAGTTCGCCACGCAGGTGTCGGACGTAAGCCTCGGCGCGAAGGGCATCCGGGTGGAGGAATCGCGACCCGTCGAACCGGTGATGCGCCTGGATAAGCACTTCGCCAAGTTGGCCGACCCTCGCCCAGTCGGCGTCGGTAATGCCGCGAATCGTCATGGTGTCCCCACGTCAGTGAGCATGCGCTACGAGGTGGATACAATGTGCCGTGCTGGCCACGCCGGGAGGTCCCGTCGAACCACGGCCACGGAATCCAATGAAATCACTCGGGCGGCTCGACCGCCCAGGGCATCGGCGCGCGCGACGCTGCACGACTGTGTGGCTTGCCGTCGTAGTGTGCTGCGTCGTGCTGCCAGCGACCGCATGCCGGCGATCCACGTTACCGGCTGGCATCAGCGACCAGCAGTTCTGGCGCTTGCTCGAAGATCTCTCGGAGCCGGCCGGAACGTTCAACCTGTCGGAGAACTTCGTCTCCAACGAACCTCACGTCGCGGAGAACGCGCGGTGGCTTCGGCCGCGAGGTGGTGTCTACATCGGCGTCGGCCCCGAACAGAACTTCAGCTACATCGCACGACTGCGGCCGTCGATGGCCTTCATCATCGACATCCGGCGTGAGAACCGCAACCTGCACCTTTTCTACAAGGCGTTATTCGAGCTGTCGACGGATCGCGCCGACTTCGTCTCGCGTTTGTTCTCGCGTCCGCGCCCGCCGGGCCTGGGGTCGGGCGCGAGCGTCGACGCGATCTTCGCCCGTTACGAGAACGTGCCTCCGTCTCCCGAGGAGTTCCGCACGAATGTGACGCTCGTCCGGGAGCGGCTCGTCAGCACGCACGCCTTTCCGCTGTCGCAAAGCGATCTCGACTGGATCGAGCGCGTCTTCAAGGCGTTCTACGCCGACGGGCCGGGGATCCATTTCTGGGGTTCACGCACCGTCGATGCACTCCGGCCCTCATACCGCCGGCTCATGACCGCGGTGGACAATACCGGCCAGAACCGCAGCTTTCTCGCCGCCGAGGACGGGTTCCAGTTCGTGAAGGCACTGCATGCGCGGAACATGATCGTTCCCGTCGTCGGTGATTTCGGCGGCGCCGACGCGATACGCCGCGTCGGCGATTACGTACGCGAGCATACGGATGTCGTTCACGCGTTCTACGGTTCGAACGTCGGTGTGTACCTGAACAGCCGGCAAACACGTTCCTTCTGTAAAAATCTCGCCAGCCTGCCTGCGGCGCCAGACGCCTGGTTCATCGAACGCGATGGCGTGATATCACTGGCGTCGAAGTTGAGCGCCTGTGCGCCTGTTTCACAGTGACCGTCGATTGCAGAAAGGTGCCCACGCTATGATCCGCCGGTTACGACCCACCTTGAATTCCCTGCCCGAGCTCGAGACCGTGGTGCAGGATGTCCGATACGCGTCTCGCCTGATCCGCAAGAATCCGGGCTTCGCGGCAATCGCGATGCTCTCCCTCGCGATTGGCATTGGCGCCAACACGGCCATCTTCTCGCTCGTCAACGCGGTGTTGCTCCAGCCGCTGGCTTACGAGGATCCGCACCGTATCTTCGCGGTGCGCGAATTAGTCTTCGACCCGCAGCGCGGCCGGGGACCGACTGCCGTCAACCCGGTGCACGCTCGCGAATGGGCCAGGGGGTGTCCGTCGCTCGAGCAGGTGGCGTTGATGCGCAGCGGCCGCGTCTTGGTCACTGCCGGAGGTGAGCCGGCGTCTATCACGAGCGTGAACGTTTCCCACAACCTGTTCACGCTGTTCGGCGTGACACCAATCCTGGGGCGCACGTTCCTGGCCGAAGACGAGCAGGCGGGGAGAGACGCGGTCGCGGTACTTGGCGAATCGCTCTGGCGCTCACGCTTCAACAGCGATCCGTCGTTGGTCGGCAAGTCGATCGTACTTGACGGCAAGACTCACGAGGTCATCGGCATCGTGCCTGCCTTGTTCCGTCTTCCGTACTTCCAGGGCGCGGCGGTGCAATTCGAGATCTTCCGGCCGCTGGTGCTCAGCCCTGAGGAACTCTTGCGCGTGAACGGCAACTTCAATTACGCCGCGGTGGTGCGCGTGCGGCGCGGGATCATCGCCGAACAGGCGCTCGCCGAGATCGAGGTCGTCCAGGCGCGCTTCCGGCGGCCGGTGGGCTTCAGCAGGAACCTGGGTGCCACGTTGACCCCGGTGCACGAGTTCGTGACCGGGGGTGCCCGGCTTGGCTTATGGATGCTGGCCGCTGCAGTGGGGGCGGTGCTCCTGATCGTGTGCGTGAACCTCGCCAACCTATTGCTGTCGCGAATGGCGTCGCGCAGCCGCGAGGCCGCAATTCGTACAGCCCTTGGCGCCAGTCGTGCGCGTCAATTCAGCCAGGTGCTGACCGAGAGCCTGCTCCTGTCGTTCTCGGGCGGCATCCTCGGCGTCGTGTTAGCAGGCTGGATTCTGCGGCTCCTCGTTGGCGCCACGAGTGTCGGTATTCCACGTGTCGAAGAAGTGCGCCTGGACGGCAGTGTTCTCGTGTTTGCCTTCGTGCTTACCGTAGCTGCCGGCTTGCTGTTTGGCGTGCTCCCGGCGTGGCGCTTTACACGCAACGATCCGCAGGCGGCGCTTCGCGCTGGCAGCCATACCGTCACCGAAGGTAAGAGCGGCGTGCGATTGCGCGGGGTGCTGGTCAGCCTCGAAGTCGGCCTGAGTGCGGCGCTGTTGATTGTCGCCGGTCTGCTGACGAGCAGCCTCGTGCGTCTCCTGCGCGTGGACAAAGGGTTCGACGTCGAACGCGTGCTCACCATTGACGTCGACCTCACCGCCGACCGCTATGTGGAGACGACTAGCCGTGATCAGTTCTTCGATCGCGTGCTGGCGAAGATCGGCACGATCCCGGGTGTCGAGGCGTCTGGACTGATCACCTACTTGCCAACGCGGGGCCGGACCTGGAACGACCCGATTTACCTGGAAGGTGCACCGCGCGACCAGTGGCACACGGTCGACAACCGCTACGCCAGCCCGGGATATTTCCGCGCGATGAACATTGCCATCCGCCAGGGACGAGCGTTCGAGGAACGCGATCGAGGGCAGCACGTCGCGGTGCTCTCGCCGAAGGCCGCACAGCTCCTCTGGCCTGGCGATCCGAACCCGGTGGGCAGGCGTTTCATGGGCGAAGACGACAAGGTGAAGACGCTGGTCGGCATCGTGCAAGAGGTGCGCGCGACACTCCAGAACGATCCGCCGCCGATGGCCTATTACCCCTACTGGCAGCGCGTGCCTGACGGCATGGCGCTCGTGGTACGAACCGCTGCCGATCCGCACAGCGTCATGGGCGCGCTTCGCGCGGCCCTTCGCAGCGAGGACGCGCAGCTGCCAATCCCGGCAATCCGGACGATGGAGGAAGTGGTCGATCGCTCGGTTGCGGAGCGCAGGTTCCAGTTGACGCTGATGATCGTCTTTGCCGGTTCAGCACTCCTGGTCGCGAGCCTTGGCATTTACGGGGTGGTGTCGTACTCGGTGGCCCGCCGCCGCAACGAGATCGGCATCAGGATGGCGCTTGGCGCCCAGCGCTCGCAATTGCTTGGGCTCGTCATTCGGCAGGGTATGGCGCCGGTCGTCGCCGGCCTGGCCGTCGGCGTGGTCGTCGCGCTCCTCCTCGGTCGCGCGATTCGCGGCCTGTTGTTTGGCATTCAGCCGACCGATCCCGTGACCATCGCAGCAGTCACGGCTGTGTTGCTCGGTGTGGGTGGCCTGGCCTGCCTGATTCCCGCTCGCCGCGCAGCCGGAACAGACGCGATCGCCGCACTTCGGTTCGAATAAAGACGCGGTACTGTTAACAGTTCGCTCTGGGCTCCGTCCTTCGTCATCCTCTTTTTCCTCGACGAAACCGGAGACTTCCTGGTTGGCGACATTGACCACAGCTACACGCTGAACAGGATCCCGAGGAGCTGATTCTTCGCGACATTCATCCGCGCTGCGACCACGTGGGCCCGGCCCGATCCGGCACGTTCAGTGCGGTAAACACGCCAAGCGGTTCAACGGACTCGACCAGCAGGTCGCGTTGTCGTTCAAGTGATTCGATGGCGTCTGAACGATAGACCCGGTGCTGTTCGTAGACGAGCATCTCGCTCCAGTATTCGACGACAACATAGCGGGACGTGTTGTTCTGATCGCGAAGGAAGGAGCCGCCCAGGAAAGAACGCGTCTGTCTGTTCATCACGTTCCATTCGCCGTCGGTGCCGAGCAACTGCTCGAACTCGGACGCCTTTCCCTGCTTGACGACGAATTGCCACATGATTGCGACCATATCCACTCCTCACGACTCGCGAGTCTTGCCGGTCAGCGCCGCGACCATCCGCGAATTTGCCTGGACGTTCTCATCACTGAGCCATTCCGGTTCCACCGGCGCCCCGGCGGCGACGAGTAGCCGGACCACCTCATCGTACGAATCATTCGATGCTGAATCCTTCTTCTGCCCGCTCCACCCGTGAAGCGCCCAGCCAAGGGGCGTCGCGTTGAATTCGCGGTCTTTCACATCAACCGGCGCGCCACGCTGCAACAGCATCCTGACGGTATTCACGTGCCCACCGTGAGCCGCCCAGTGAAGGCCAGTCTGTCCGAACGGACGCCGAAAGATCTCGTCCGCGGTGATGCCGTGATCGAGAAGATATTCGACGACGTTCGTGCGGCCGTACTCGCAGGCCCACGTGAAGCCGTCTCGCATCTGCGCGAGCGTGGCGGTCTCTTTCAGGCGGCCGTCGGGAGTGAAGAACGACCTGACGATATCGAGCCGTCCAACGCCGGCCGCTCCTTCGAGGTCGAGTGGCGCTCCACGATTAGCGAGGTACGTCGCGGCAACGTCACGCCCGTTGGCCAGGCAGCCGTTCACCAGTGGGTAATCGTGGCCCGCCCCTTGTGCGTCGAGTCGCGCACCGTGCGCGAGCAATACGTCAATCAGCTCGCGTAGCACGCCGGCCTCCTGAGGGTGGATGCTGGTGGCAACAAGGCCAAGCGTCGTGGATCCTCCACCGTACATGTCCGCGACAGCATCGACGTCCGCTCCGGCGTCGAGGAGCGTCTGTGCAATCGTCACCGCATTCTGAGGCGTGCGCTGACGAAAACCCTCGACACCATTCGCGCCGACGTAATGCAGAAGCGTCGAGTGGTGCCGGCGCGTGGACCGTGCACGGACGAGACTCGGATCGTGAGCGAGGGCTCGCTCGAGGGAGGCGGCGTCGCCCGTCACGATCGCATCGACTGCGCGTTCGAACTGTGCGACCGCCGATGTGCGGTCCGTCAGCGCTTCGGCGAAGGCGGCGAACTGCTCCCAACTCTCGAACTCGTGTGCGCGGGTAATGATCGCCCGCGCGTCGCCGGCCCTGTAGTCTGGTGCCAATCCGCCGAGCCAGGCCGACTCCGGCCTCCCGCTCCGAAACATCTGCTCGTGCTCGCGAAGCAGACGATCGAGTGTTTCGACATCTCCTGACACGACCGCTTCCTCTGCCGATTTCCACACTGTTCGCATTGAATGTCGCCCGTACGCCTCGCGATCTATCGCGAGAATGACTTCTGCCCAGTGTATGCAACGTTCACGACCATCCGTTAGTTGCACTGTGCCGGCGGTGCTACGATCTCGGGTCCATGCCGGCTGTGACAATCGAGCGGATCGGAAGAGACGCGGCCGCGGACGACGTTTGCGCCCTCGCCCGGCTGCTGGTCGATGCCATCGAAAGCGGTGCGGGCGTCAGCTTTCTCGCGGATTTGACCGAAGCGCAGGCTGAAGCCTGGTGGCGTTCGCTCCTCGCCTCATCGTCGGAACGCGCCATCATCCTGATCGCGCGCGACGCCGAGGGCGTCGTTGGAACTGTTCAACTGCAGCCATCCTGGGCGCCCAACCAACCGCATCGGGCGGATGTCGCCAAGCTGATCGTGCATCGCCGGGCGCGGAGACGTGGCATCGCTCGCGCCCTGATGGAGACGCTCGAGCAGGCGGCGTCCGCCGCGGGCTTCACCTTGCTCCTGCTCGACACGTGCAAGGGTTACGACGCAGAACGGTTGTATGCATCAACCGGATGGGTGCGCGTCGGTGAAGTCCCCGGGTTTGCGCTGAACCCGGATGGATCGCTGTGCGATACGGTCTTCTTTTACAAGCAGTTGCGACGATAGAGTACTGGCACCGCTCACATAGGTGTCGCGATCACTGCCCGCCGGAACAGCCACTGCACCGAAGAAACTCCGCAGCATTCGTCACATGCAGAACTATGCTACGCTCCGCGGTTACCGGAGGCGCTCGCGATGTGTTTCGCCGTAGCGAGGGCATCGGACGACCGTCAGATCCTGCATAGCTCATCGACGCGTGTCAGCGCGCCGAGCGCGATCACTTTACTCCCCCGGCAGTTCAATCCATCGAGCACATGGCAAAGGGAGCCGCGTATGAGTCGTGTCCTTCCGTTCGCGCTCTCCATGCTCCTTGCAGCCGCAATGGGTGCCGCAGCACAGACGGCAACCGGCACCATCTCTGGCATTGTGCGGGACACAACTCGCGCGGCACTGGCACGCGTGGCCGTCACTGTGAGGAACGTTGCGACCGGCACGACGCGAACCGCCATGACCGACGGAGAGGGCCGCTACCGAATTCCCGGTGTCGACCCGGGCGAGTACGAGCTGCGCGCGGCGTTTGCCGGTTTCAAGACCGCGGTGACCAGCGGACTGATCGTAACCGTCGGCGGCAGCACCGAAGCGGACGTCGAGATGACGGTGGGCAATGTGTCGGAAGAAGTGACGGTCAGTACCGACGCTCCCGTCATTGAAACGAGCAAAGCCGATCTCAGCCGAATCGTCAGCCCGCGGGAAATCGAGTCGCTGCCGATCAGCGGACGCAACTTCGTCGACTTCGTGAAGCTGTCAAGCGGAGTCGCGCTTGGCCGTGAAAATGTCGGCGGTGGGGCCTTCAAGGAACCGGACGTCGGCGTCGGCGCCGCGGCCGCGCCCCGTTTGTCGTTTGGCGGGCAGCCCGAACTCAACACGATGATCCAGGTCGATGGCGCGGATAATGTCCAGACATTCACCGGGCTTCCGCGCGCGACGCCGTCCCAGGAGGCGGCCAGGGAATTCCGCGTCTTGAACTCCACTTACCTCGCAGAGTACGGACGCGCGCTCGGCGGCTTCGTCAATATCGTGACGAAATCGGGCACCAACACCGGTACCGGCAGTGCTTATTACTTCTGGATGGACGACGCGCTGGCCGCGCGCTCGATACTGAATCGTCCTCACGAGGACACGCTGAAACAGCATCAGTTCGGAGGGACCTTCGGTGGGCCGCTCGCGCCAGGGAGGACCTTCTTCTTCGGGAACTACGAGGGGCAGGTGCGGAAACAGTCGAACCGGTTCTCCCAGGTCGTGCTCGATAATCTCGCGCTGCTCAACGCGGTGCGCGTACCGCTTGGCCTTCGAGCCGAAACCACCGACCAGGTTCTCGATAACCACTATTCGTCATTCCTCGCGAAGCTGGATCACCATCTTGGCGAGAGACACACGCTGTCGGCGCGCTACAACTTCCTCGACTCGAGCACGGACAACTTCCTCGGCGGCGGCGGGCGAGCGTCACCGACGTCAAGCACGGCGCGGGACAATGGGACCCGGGACCAGGCACTCGTCGCAAACTTCGTGTCGATTCTCTCGCCGACAGTGTTGAACGAGGCGCGTTTCCAGGTGGCCCGGCGGACTTTCGATTTCTCGGCGGTCTTCAACGAGCCGTCCCTCGACATCTCGAACTTCATCATCATGGGCAAGAGCACGTCCGACGTCGACTACTACACGGAGACCCGGACGCAGATTGCGGACAGCCTGACGTTCAACACGGGAGCACACATGCTCAAGGCGGGCATCGATATCAACGCGCTCAAGAACGACTCCGCCTGGAACCTCTTTTTCCCTGCCCGCATCGTCTTTCCGAACCTGACGGCATTTCAGACGTTCACGCCGGTTGTGTTCTGGTGGCCGTTCCTTGCGACCGCCTCGTCGTATCCAGGTATCAGTCCGACGTGGACCGAAGCGGTTCCGGCCGACTGGGTCGACGAGACCCAATTCAGCTTCGATCACAGTGCGTTTGGATTTTTTGCGCAGGATCAGTGGAAGGCGACATCACGGCTCACACTCACCTACGGACTTCGATACGACTTCGAGCGGTATCCCTCCCGCTATATCTCGGACACGGATCTCAACAACCTCCAGCCGCGCATCGGCGCTGCCTATGCGTACAGCAGTCGAGGCGTGGTGCGTGGCGGATATGGCATTTTTCACGATCGCCTGACGAGCAGCATCGGCCAGCTGTTCAACGCAACGGAGTGGTCGAGCGGCGGGAACCTGCCGAACACGCAAACGCTGTTTCCGAGCGTCGCACCGATTCAAGGCCGGTTCGAACAGCGGACGGTCGCCGGGCCGGCAGCGCCGCCTGCCGCGCGTACGTTCCTGGCGACGGGGCAGGTTCCGGCCGCAGGCGTCAAGGGTCTCGCCGACACACTCGACGGGGCGATCGACACGCCTTACAGTCACCAGGCGAGCGTTCAGCTTTCACAGGAATTTGCGACAGGGTGGGTCGGCTCTGCCAGTTACCTGTTCGTGAGCGCACGCGATCTGCTCGGGCACACCGGTAACCTCAACGCGTTTCAGACTGGCGTGCTTCCAACAGGGAAACCGATCTATGCGGGCCGGACCTATCCGGACGTCGGCGCGCTCTTCGTGCAGACCAATACCGGCACGTCTACGCATCACGGCGGAACGTTCGAGATTCAGCGCCGATTCGCCAACGGTTATGGTCTCCACGGCAGCTACACCATTGCCAGAACGCGCACCAATGTCGACTCGCTGGCGAATCTCTCCGATCTTCCGGAGGCGCAGGACATTCATGTCGAGCGCGGACCATCGCGTCAGAATGTGGGGCACCGGGTCACCCTGACGCTGCTCGACGAGGTGCCGTCGACGGTCCCGGTCGTTGGACGCCTGAAGATCAGCGGGCTGGTGACACTCGAAAGTGGCCGTTACTACAACATCTTCGTTGGCAGTGACGTGAACGCGGATGGAAACCCGAACACCGATCGGCCAAGTAACGTAGGGCGCAATTCGTACGAAGGGCCCGGCTACGCCAGTATTGACCTCCGGGTCGGTCGAGAGTTTGCCTTCAACGACCGGTTCCGGTTGGACGTCACGCTCGACATGTTCAACCTGTTCAATCGGACCAACGTCAAGGACGTCAACACGGTGTGGGGAGGAATCGACATCAACACGCCTCCCGCGCCACAGTTCGGGTTCGGCACGCCGCGGGACGTGTTCAACCCGTTCCAGACGCAGATTGGCATGAAGCTGAAGTTCTGAGATCGTCGATCGGCTTGCGTTCCGCGTTCGTGGTCATTCGGCCGCCCCGCGTGATCTCATCGCGGTACCGCGACGAACGCCCAGCAAATCAGCGCGTTTGCCGTGGCCATCGTGAAGTCGTCGGTCCCTCTCGGCGAAAACAGCTCGAGCAGCGTGTTCGAGATCGAGATGACCACGGCGAGGCCGACCCACGGCAGCGGCAGCCCATGACTCAGCACGATCCACAGGCAGAACGCCAGCACGGCGACAAAGCCGGAAACCGTTCCGCCGATGGACTTCCGATTGACGTCTCCGATGCCCCACACCCGGAGCTTCTGCCTGCCGAACAGCGCGCCGCCAACCTCGGAGCTTGCGTCGGCCACGATGTATGAACCCCAGATAAGTGCGAAGACGACGGCGAACTCACCTGGCTGGTAGAGTGTCGCCAGCCGCCCGCCGACAGGAACCATCACGAACTTGAACACCGTCCAGAGGGTCGTGATCAGCAGGCAGTTCGCGCGCGCGAGCACGCCGTCCATCACGCGCGACTGTGGACCGTAGAACGCTGCCGCGAGGAAATTGTCCGAGTAATAGAAGCCCAGGAAAATCCAGTTCGTGAGGATCGCGTCGAACAGGTTGTCCTGCAGGAACAGCGTGGCGAAGTTGGGAGAATGATCGACAGAAACGCGCTGGTAGAAGTAGAAGAAGCCGGCCATCGCGAGCGTGATGAACCGCCCGCGGCGGCCGATCATGTCGATGATGCGGATGCGGCGCTCGGAGTGGCGGCGGACGAACTCGGCGACATCGAACGGCGCGCGCATGCGCGACGAGAAGGCCTGGCGCCGTTCCTCTTTCGAAAAGCCCGCGACGTATTTCAGGAGCAGCGCCTTGACGCCCCACCAGATGAACCCCCACAACACATAGAAAATGAGGACGCCGGCGAGAACGCCGATCACACTTTGTGCGCTGACGTCGTACCGGCCGAAGAAGTAGGCATTGCCGCCGGTGGCCAACATCACGGCCCAGAAAACCGTCAGGGCCGCGTTAAATATCAAGGCGGCCCGGAAAATGCGGTCTGCCGTTCGACGGCGATCGTCGATCAGGGACGGCACGGTTGTCGTGGGAGTTCCGACCGAAATGTCCATCGCGCCACTCTAGCAGGGTTTTCGTGCATCATCGCGCCGGAGGAGCGCACATGAAATACGTGGCGCTGTTACGCGGGATCAATGTTGGTGGCAAGAATCTCGTGAAAATGGCCGATGTGAAGGTGTGCCTCGAGCGAAACGGCTTCGAGTGCGTGACCACCTACATCCAGAGCGGCAACGTCATTTTCGAATCGGATACCAGGGACGTGTCAAAACTCGGGAGGGGGATGGAGGCGGCATTGTCGGCCGCGTTCCGGTACGACCTGCCAATTGTTCTGAGGTCGCACGATCAGTTCAAATCGGTCGTCGCGGAGGTTCCGAAAGAGTGGAGGAAGCGGACTGACCTTCGGTGTTACATCGCATTCTTGCGAGAGCCCCTCACCGCGAGGCAGGCTCTCGCGGAATTCAAGCCGAAGCAGGGTGTTGATTCCGTGCAGGCTGGCAAAGGCGCGGTGTACATGACGACGCTGTTGAGCCGCCTGAAAGAAAGCGGATTCACCAAACTGGTTGGAACGGCCATTTATCAGGACATGACCATCAGGAACTACAACACCTGCCAGAAGATTCTTGCGTTGATGCAGTCTACGTAGAGCCGTCAGACCTGGCTGCCGGCCGCGGCGTCGACGATCAGCGAGCAGTTGGGATGCCGGCGCAGCAGCGACGCCGGGTTCGACGGACCGATCTCGCCTCGTAATGTTTGTTGAATGATGCCCGCCTTCGATGCTCCGTTCGCGAGCACCCACACTTCCCTGGATGCGAGGATCGTTTTCAGGCCGACCGTCAGGCCCCACGTCGGCAGGTTCCGGTGCGTGAAGTATCGCGCGGATGACCGAATGGTCGCCTGGTGGAGGTCGACGCGCCTGGTCGAACTGTCCACCGGTGATCCAGGCTCGTTCATCCCGAGATGCCCGTTCAGACCAATGCCGAGCAGGACGAGATCGAATCCGTTTCCGACGGCGGCGTCGTACGCGGCGCATTGCCGCGCGATGTCCGCAGCATCGGAGTCCAGAAAATGAAAAGAGGTGGAAGGCAGATCGATGCGATCGATCAACTGCTGTTGCAGCGTATGACGGCAGCGTCCCGCATCGTCGGGCGCCAGCCCGCCGAACTCGTCGAGCGCGAACACGCTCGCGCGCTCGAACGACACCAGTCCCGCGCGGACGCTGCGTGCCATCTCCGCGTAGATAGCTGTCGGCGTAGTGCCGGTCGGCAGGCAGATCCGCACGTCAGGCCTGGTGCGAAGACGGTCCCGCCACAGCGAACAGACGGCCTCGATCCACGCGGGCTCAGAGTCGAACCGAAGAAGATGCATTCGCGAGCCACAGGTCGATGGGCTTCGAAACTGTCGGCCGGAACGGCAGCGACACTTTCTGGCCCGTCCCCGCGGAGTAGTATGCCGCGTTCAGCATCTCGAGCACGGCCCGCCCGTCCTCTCCCGTCGTCAGCGGCGGCTCGTCCTTCACGACGCAGTCGATGAAGTGCTTCAACTCCTGCGGGTATCCCTGGTTGAACGCTTCCTCGACATTCGTGAACGTCCAGCCGTGTGTCGAGCCCGCCTTCTCCATCGCGTAGCCGTAGCCCTTTTCGCTGTAGGTCAACGCGGAATTGCCCATGAAGAGATCGGCATGCACGATGCCGCCCGTGCCGCAGACCTCGACGCGATCGTCCATGCCGCCAAGCTTCGCCCAGCTGTTTTCCACGATCCCGACGACGCCACCCTCGAATTCCACGATGGAGAGCGAGTTCTCCTCACAGCGTGTGCGTGCACCGTGAATGAGACCGGTCTGCATGTGAGCGTACACGCTCAGGACTTTGGTCTCGACGCCAAGCATCCATCGAAACCACGCGAACCCATGGCAGCCCATGTCCATGAGCGCCCCGCCGCCGGATTGATCGAGGTCGTAGAACCAGTCGCTGTGAGGGCCAGAGTGTTTTTCACACTGCCGCATGTAGTAGACGGAGCCGATCGCCCCTTCGCGCACGAGCTGCCGGACCCGCTCGTACTTCGGCGCGAAGCACAATTCCTCGGCGTACATCAGCTTTCGCTTGTGTGCCTTGCACGCGGCGATCATCTCGTCAGCTTCCTCGAGCGTGAGGCACAACGGCTTTTCGAGGATCACGTGCTTGCCGGCTGCCGCGGCAGCAATCGTGACCCGCGCGTGCAGGTGGTTCGGCAGGCAGATGTCCGCCACGTCGGCGTCGGCTTGCGTCAGCGCCTTGTCGATGTCGGTGTACCACCGGGTGATGCCGTGTTTCTGTGCAAACGCGCGCGCGTGGGCCTCGGTCCTCGAGTAAACGCCGACGAGCTCGGCATCGGGCACGTAGCGGTGGTACGACTCGGCGTGAATATCGGCAATGAACCCGGCGCCGATCAGGACGACTTTGGTTCTGCTCATCGGATTCGCTTACTCAGCTCTCAGCGCGACGACGGGATCGATTCGCGCGGCGCGACGCGCTGGCATCCACGCGGCAAAGGCGCCGACCAGTAACAGCGCCAGCGCGGCCGCAGCGAGCACGCGTGGGTCGGTGGCCGCGACGTCGAACAGTTGCGCGTTGAGGACCCGGCCGCCCGCCCAGGCGAGTCCGAGTCCGGCCGCGATTCGGTGAAATAGTCGTACCCGACGCGATCGGCGATGGCCGCGACCGTGTCCATGCCCGTCATGAGATCGTTCGCGGCGAGCTGCATCCTCCAGTTCGTGAGGTACTGCATCGGTGGATGTCCTACAAGCTGTGTAAAGCGCTCGGCCAGCGCCGATCGCGACAGGCCCACTTCGTGCGCCAGTGCCTCGATGGTCCAGTCGTGTGCAGGACTCCGATGCATCGCGGTGAGCGCGCGTCCCACGAAGGGATCGCGCAGCCCCGCAAGCCAGCCGGTTCGGTCGGAGGGCAGCGTCTCGAGGTATCGACGAACGACGTCCACGAACATCAGTTCGCTCAAGCGGCCGAGCACGGACTCTCCGCCAAGTCGAGGCTCCTTCGATTCCGCCAGGGCAAACTGCACGAACGCGGCAATCGGGCCGCCCGCGCGATCGCTGACGTGGATGATCCGCGGCAGCGCCTCCAGCAGCGGGTTGAACGGTCTCGCATCGCATCCCAGGAACCCGCACACAAAGTCCGCGGGATCGCCTCCGTGGTCGCCAACGGATATCGAGAACGGCAGCTGCCCGTCGCTCGGCGGCCTATACAGGGCGAGGTCTGGCCCTTTGCGCATGCCCGGCGTGCTGGACATCACGTGCGGATCACCATGAGGAAAAACGACCACGTCGCCCGCGGAGAGACGTATCGGCGATCCGTCGTGAAGGCTTCCCCAGCAGGCGACGCGAGTGATGACGTGATACGAAATCAGATGCTCGGATCCCGGGAACATCGAGCCGACGATGGCCTTGCCGGGCGGCGTTTCGGCGACCCATGGCTCCGACGCATGAACGTCGAAGAAGATGGCACCCGTCAAGTGCACCGCCGACAGGACATCCGATAGCGCATCCATCACGTACTCCTCGGACGATCGAGCACGAACGCCGGACGCTCGAGCACGACTCCGCATGATTCGGACGACCCGCAATGCCGCGCGGACGGCCGGTCATTCGATGAGCCGCACGCCCTCACTACACTCGAACCGTCGGAAGAGGGTCGCTAATCGACCTGGAGGATACGATGCCATTGTTCATGGATGTTCACAATCACGTCGAAGGGTTGACCGCCGACGCGGTCGCCCACGCCCACGAAGCGGACCTGAATACCCAGGAGAGGTACAACGTCAAGTATCTCCAGTACTGGTTTGACGAAGGGACGGGCAAGGTGTTCTGCCTGATCGAAGCACCAAGCAAGGAAGCCGCCATCGCGGTCCATCGCGAGGCGCACGGCCTCGTGGCCGACGAGCTCATCGAAGTCAAACAGGGCGTTTAGGAGCACGACCATGAATCCTATCGAGTTTGCGGTCGATGAACTGGATGCCATCAAGCAGCGACAGCGTGTCACATGGGCGTCCGGTGACTATGGGACGATTGGCACAACGCTGCAGATCGTTGGCGAATCGTTGTGCGAAGCCGTCAACGTGCGCGCCGGCACGCAGGTGCTCGACGTCGCAGCCGGCAACGGCAACTGCTCGCTGGCCGCTGCGCGCCGGTGGTGCGACGTGACGTCCACCGACTACGTACCCGCTCTGCTCGAGCACGGTCGTCGTCGGGCGGAGGCCGAACGGCTGTCGATCACGTTCAAGGAAGCGGATGCGGAGGCGCTGCCGTTCGCGGACGAATCGTTCGACGTCGTGCTGTCGTCCTTCGGCGTGATGTTCACGCCGAACCACGTGCGGACCGCGAGCGAACTCTTGCGCGTGTGTCGCCACAACGGACGCGTCGGCCTGGCGAACTGGACGCCGCGCGGATTCGTCGGACGGCTATTTGCCGTCATCGGCCGCCACCTGCCGCCGCCTGCGGCGCTCACGCCGCCATTACGATGGGGACAGGAGGACTATCTCACGCAGCTGTTTGGCGATTCGGCGTCAGACATCCACACCACCCATCGCGACTTCGTATTCCGCTATCGCTCGCCGGATCACTGGATTGAGGTGTTCCGGACCTGGTACGGCCCGGTTCAGAAGGCGTTCGAGGCGTTGTCGCCTGAGGGTCAGCAGCGGCTGGACCACGACCTGCAGGAGTTGATCAAGGAGTTCAACACGAGCGCCGATGCGACGATGGTGGTCCCGAGCGAGTACGCCGAAGTCGTGATTACCAAAAGGTAGCGGCGTCTCGACAATCGAAGTATCGAAGGTAAACCGAAGGCGCGAAGGAACAACTATTTTGTCGGCTTCTTCGACTCTTTCTCTTCCTTCGAACCTTCGACTTTGAAACGCGCCGGTCCGGCGAATCGCTCCGTGGCGACGAGATGGTACGGCATCGTGATGGCCTGCGTCACGATGTCGGACGGATCGGGCTTGCGCTCGCGATAGCTGACGACCAGCTCCGCGCCTTCGCGTTCGATGCGGGTGATCTCCACGCTGTGGCCGCCCGTCGGACGCGTGCCCAGGAAGACGCCCACGACCATCGAAGTCGTGAAGTCCACCGTCGGCGGCTTCCGGTTGGGTGCGTGCTCCTTCCACAACGCCGTCCACTCCGCGCCCGTGCGAACGACCACTTCGCGGGCGGTTTCGATACCGCTCTGTCCGCCGCGTTCGATTGTCTTGAACGTCACCGGTTCAGCTGATGCTGCCGCTGCGTACCATATCGCCGCAATTACGAACAACGCACTGGACACGATTTTCTGCCCTCATCAATCGTGCTCGCGGGCCCGGGCGAGGCCCGGCACCCGCGAGCGGTCGGACTTACTGCGTGCTGGACCGGAACAGCAGCCGGTTGGCGGTCCCTGACGGTATTCCGGTGAGTCTATTGAGATTCGCGGTGCTGACGATGGTGTTCCTGACGGTCGCCGGCGAAGCCGTACGGTTGTTCTGAAGGATCCGCGCCGCAACACCCGCGACGTGCGGCGTCGCCATCGAGGTGCCGCTGATGGTGTTGATGGCCGTATTGCTCGTCGACCACGCGGACGTGATACTCGACCCCGGCGCAAAGATGTCCACGACACTGCCAAAGTTCGAGAACGACGATCGCGCGTCGTTGATCGTGCTCGAACCGACGGTGATGGCCTCACCCACGCGGGCGGGAGAAAAATTGCTTGCATTCGCGTTCGAGTTGCCGGCGGCGATCGCATACGTGACACCGGATGTGATCGAGTTCCGCACCGCGGTGTCGAGTGCCGTCGAGGCGCCGCCCCCCAGGCTCATGTTCGCGACCGCAGGGCTGACGTGGTGCCCGGTGACCCAGTCGACGCCGGCGATGACGCCAGAGGTCGATCCCGACCCCGAGCAGCTGAGCACGCGCACCGCGAAAAGACGAACGGACTTGGCGACGCCATACGTCGATCCGCCGACCGTCCCCGCCACGTGCGTGCCGTGGCCGTTGCAGTCGATGCCGTTGCGCCCGTCGCCAACCGCGTCGAACGCCACCGACGCGCGGCCGCCGAACTGCGTATGCGTGATCCGGATGCCGGTATCGATGATGTAGGCATTCACGCCGCTGCCGGTGCTCGTGTAGCTGTAGGTGCCGCTCAACGGAAGGGCCGCCTCGTCGATCCGATCGAGCCCCCACGTGGGATTCGTCTGCGTGACGACGATCTCCATGATCGAGTCCTCTTCGACGAAGCGAACACGCGGATCGTTGCTGAGCGCGATCGCATCGTCTTCGGTCATCTCCGCGGAAAAGCCGTTGATGGCGTGTGCGAACACGTGCTTCACGCGTCCGGACGACGTGCGGAGGATGACCTGGTCCGCTTCGGCGGCCGCAACCGCAAAGTCTCCGGCCGTCCCTGTCGCATCCTGGTCGAGTACGACGATGTAGTTGTTCGGTATCTTCGTCTCGTTGTGACGATGGAAGCGCGGGCTGTCCTGATTACCTCCACGATCCGCACGCGCAAATTCCGCAGCCTGGTCCTGGCCAACCTCCTGGTGCGCACGCACCGGCACGAACAGCAGGGTTGCCGCGCACACGACGGCCAGACTCAGGGCACCTCGATGGACTCTCATCCCTCCTCCTTGTCACCGCGATCCGGACGGCGCTTACCCGGCCGGTTACAGACCTCGGCTTTGGGAGACTAACATCGCGATGCGTTCAACGAATCATCGATCAGCAAAGATTTTTGCGGAACAGCTGGATGAGA
>JBKOZS010000086.1:0-12670 GCA_046726015.1 Acidobacteriota bacterium | reverse complement strand
GGTGACGGTTGCGCCGGGCACCGACGCCCCGCTTGAATCAGTCACCGTTCCCGTGACGCCGCCGTAGAGCACCTGGCCAATGGACGGCGATGCTGTGGCCGCGATGAAACTAACGAACACGCCAATGCGCGCCATCCCGGACGCTGCTCGAATGTGGCGGTTCCTCACTACCCACCTCCTCGATTTCAGCAACGCGTTGGGGGCCCCGGCGCTCGCTTGCGGCGGCGGGCGCTTGACTGGTCCGTCAGGTCAAATCGCAGTGATTATTGTTCCCCCGGAGGGGTTGTCAAGCGCGTCCGCAGGGCTCCATCGGTTCGGTGAAGCTTAAGTAGCAACTCATCCACCGGAAGCGCGGCCATCGTCCAGGCGGACCATCTGCACATTCGGCTGAGGATCTGGATGTGGAATCAGCGGGGTATGGCTGGGGATAAAAGCATAGGCTCTCAGGGCCTTCACAAGCGCGCTCAAACGGATTCATGGGCCATACAAAAGGGAGTCACGAGATTTCCCCGCTCATCCCACTTCACTTCTATCTCCGCGTCGACCTTCGCCTGCGGCTGTGCGTCGATCTCTCCACGCAGGTTAGGACTAGTCGCCACTCGATCGAGTTCGAGCGTGTTCCGGATCCAGCCGAACGTGACGTCCGCCGAATTTATCTTCCCCGCCGTCGCCGCCACCCACTGCAGGCATTCCCGATCGCTGGCAAAGTGCGCCGGCACCCGAATGCGCGATGGGATGCCCGAGCTCAGCGCGTTCACCCGTGTCGGCTCCCAATCGATCTGCTGCACCAGCCGCTCCGTCGTCACATCCGCCATTCCGATCCCGAGCGCATTGCCGTAGGTGTGCGGCTCCAGGCCGCGAACGAAAATCCGACCGACTGACGGCAACCCGGGCCACGGGTTGTATTCGCAAGCGGGTCCCCGGTTGACGACCTTCGCGTCCATGCCGGTGCCGCTGATGGTCTTGCCCATTTCGTCGACGATGAGGACATCGAGATCGCATGGCAGGCGGGGCATCCAGGACTTCGCGAGCGCGAGGAGCTCTTCGTCACGCTGTTCCATGCCGGCAGCCGGCACGGCATCGAGCCTGGCGGTGTTGTGGTGCGCATCTTCCACGATGGCAAGGCCGCCGATCATTTTGCCGGACTGGAGCACCTGGCGGCCTACCGTGCGGATGACGTGCTCGAGACCGAACCGCTGCGCATGCAGGTGATACTTCTGCGCGCCGGCAAACTTCCCCAGGCCGATCGCTGCCATCTTCATGAGGCCGCTTTCGAGCCGGCCACTGAAAGTCGTATGCCACTTGACGCGCGCCACGATCATCACGCCGTCGGCCGCGTGCGCCGCGGCATCCATGAAGACTTCGATCCCTTCGCCCGTCTCGCCGAGTGATACGACGTCGACGCGGCTGACAATCGGGCACCGCATCGATTGTTCGGTAATGCCGAAATGCGCGAGGACCTCTGCCTGTCCCTCGGCGGTGGCGGCACCATGACTACCCATGGAGGGAAAAACGAACGGCGACATCCCGTGATCCCGCCAATACTCCACGGTGGCCTGGACGATGGTGGCGATGTTGGCGATGCCGCGGCTGCCGACGCCAATCGCCACACGGGCGCCGGGTCGAAGCCGCCCCGCGAACTCGCTCTGCTCGAGCTGTTCGCGCGTCGCGGCACGGACATCCGCCAGGCGGAGATCGGGGAACGTCTGGCGGACGAGGAGCAGGCGGGATGGCAGCATCAGGCTTCCTCCGGCACGTCGACCTGTTCGTTCATCAGCAACCAATACGCTAGCGCGCCAGCGATCAGGATAAAGCCGCACAGGACGAAGGCGGAAGCAAACGAACCGGTTCGGTGCGCGAGAGCGCCCGTCAGCCAGGGCGCGATGATACCGGCCACGTTGCCCCCAAAATTCTGAATGCCCGACACGGTGCCCACGACGCGTTTCGTGCAGCACGCCTGGGTCAGGCTCCACGTGTTTGGTGCGGCAACACCGAGGCCGCACAGCGATACCAGCAACAGCCAGACCGACGTGTTGTTGTCGTGGACCAGGCCGGCGGGTACGATGGCCATCGCGATCGCAAATCCGATCGCGATGAACGTCTTGCGCACGCGCAGTTCACGCAAGCCGGCGGCAATGAGGCGATCGGTCGCGACGCCGGACACCACGATCACGACGGACATGACGAGAAACGGCACCGACGCGTGAAAGGCCATTTGCGCCGGCGTGAAGTGACGTTCCAGCCGGAGATAGCCTGGCAGCCAGTAGGCAAAGACGAACCAGACGTAGTCGTAGGCAAAGAAGCCGAGAAACGTTCCAAGCACGGTTGGATGCCGCAGCAGACCGAAACTCGACGCGAACGTAAAACGATTCGAGATCGTGGGAGCGGTAGTGCTGGTTGCGCGAGTTTCCCAGTGACGCAGAACCATCATCCACGGCACGATCCACAACAGCGGTGCGACGCCGCTGATCACGAAAAACCCGCGCCAGCCATAGGCCGCGATCAGCCCCACGCCCGTCGCATTGACCAGCGCTTGTCCGAGCCGGACGCCAATCAGGTAGCTGGAATTCACGAGTCCGCGCTCGGTGTCGGGAAACCAGTTGGCAACGGTGCGAGCGCTCGCCGGAAACGCAACCGACTGACCGATACCCATCGTGATCCGGAAGAACATGATCGACGCGATATTTCGAAACGCGCCGGTCAGCGCGCAGGCCAGCGACCATAACGCGAACCCGGAAGCGTAAGCGCGGCGGACGCCGAACCGATCCACGACCCACCCGGACGGGACCTGCATGAAGCAGTAGCACCATGAGAAGGCCGACAGCATCAGCCCCATCGTTTCGGTATTGATGGCCAGGTCTCGAATCATGAACGGCGCGGCCACTGACAGCGTGCCGCGCTGGGCATAGCAGAACGTCATTCCGGTCAGGAGCAGCCAGACGAGACGCCAGCGTCCAGTGGCGCTGCGGATGTCGACGGCATCGCGCGCAGCAGCGACGTCGCCAGCTGATGGGATCATCAGGTCTTTGGTCAAAGGCGACGCATTCTAGCATTGCGAAAGTGAAAGGATGATCCCGAGCGCGTTCGGCATAACGCTGACGCGCCCGGGATACTCCTATGCGAAAGGGAAGCCACGAGGCTTCGATTCCGCCGGCTGCTGTTACGCCGGCGGCGGCTGCACTTCGAAGTGCGTCATCATGTCGTGGTCCTCATGCGACGAATTGTGGCAGTGGAAGACGAACTTTCCACGGAAGTTCCAGAACTGATGAACGACTCGGATCGTCTGGTTGGGGCCAACCCACACCGTGTCCTTGAACCCCTCCATCTCGCCAGGCCGCGGCGCCCGGCCCTGCACGTCCACGACCCGGAATCTTCCCAGGTGGAGATGCACGGGATGTCCCCAGCCGCCCGATTCGTTCGTCAGGATCCATTCTTCGGTGGTGTTCATTACCGGTCGCGCATCCGGCCGCAGTGGATCCCACTGAAGGCCATTGATCGACCAGTACCCGTTCCGCCGGTTGAAGACGAACGTCCGCTGCTGCGCCGGCGGCTCAAAGTCCGCTGGATGTTCACCGCCGCGCAGCACCGGTGGAACTGTGCTCGCATCGGGTTCGGTCCGGGTTACGTCGAACGCCATGATCTGGAACAGATTCGTCTCTGACGGATCGATGAGCTTGTTCACCATTACCAGCCGCGTGCCGATCTGATACCTGGAAAAGTCGATCACGAACTCCCAGCGCTCTGAGACAGTTGTGTGGAACTCGGTCGTCGGTATTGGTGCAGGAAGGAGCCCTTGATCGGATCCGATCAACGTAAATGGTTGGTCCGGGCCAGTCCGCACCTGGTTGGCCAGACGGAACGAAATCAAATACTGACGCGCGTCAGACCCGTTCAGCGAGCGGAAACGATACTTGCGATTCGCGACATCGAAGCGGGGCTGCTGCTTGCCATTGACAGTCATGACGTCACCGAACGCGCCAAAGTGACTGCAATTGTTGTAAATCAGCGTGCCGGGCGGCCGGCCGTCCAGCTCCTGCGGCGCGATCATCACGTCCTTGATCACAAGCGGGATGTCGAAGTGTCCGTAGCCGCGGCCTGGATCCGCAAGGGGACTGCCGGGCAGCCGAAGGACATCCTCGACTTCGTCCTGGATGATCCAAAAGCCGGCCAGCCCGCGGTACACGTGGTCTCCCGTCACGTGGAGCGAATGGTCGTGGTACCACAGCGTGGCCGGCCGCTGGTAGTCATTGTGCGGATAGACATGGGTGAAGGTGCCTCCCGGCTGCGTGCGATGCCTGTGACCATCACCATCGTCTGGGAAACCGTCCGCGAAGTGATCGCAATTGATGCCGTGCAGGTGCACGACCGTTGACGAGTCGAGGAAGGGATGCTTCTCCGGATCCTGGGGCGACGTGACGATGAGACCCGAGGGATCTTCGGCGGGGGGCAGGTTGTTCGTGAAGTTGACCACGACCGGCCGGCCCTTGCGCGCGAGAATCGTGGGCCCAGGGACCAGGCCGTTGTATCCCCATACCGGCGTCACAAACCCGGGGATGATCTCCGTCTCACTACGCACTTCTGAGATCTCGTACACATCAGTCGTGGCTCCCGGTATCGGATCCAGCGCTGGCGGTATCGGTAGCGGCTGGATGAAAGGGGGCCGCCGCGGACTGTTATTGAAGCAGGGAGAAATCCTGTCGCTGAGCAAGTCGGCGCTGCTCATGTCAATCGTGGCCAAGACTGGCTTGTAGCGGATCAACGTGTGACCGATCCCTGCGGCGGCAACACCTGCCGCACCGTACTTGAAAAAGGTTCGTCGATCAGGCCGCGCCTGGATGCTCGCGTCGATGCGAGCAACAGGCAGGGATTCAGCTGGTGAATCGCCGAAGGTCATTCGGCGTCGATAGAAGACGATCACGGCCGCGAGTACTACCACCGCGGCAGTTGACACAATCAACGTTCGCGATGCCGGCCAACCGCTGGAATCATTGGCGTGCCCGTGCATCTGATCGGCTGATGCGTATTGGGCGAACCCGGGGGTCAACGACCCGGCGACGAGAAGCGAGAGCATCACCGCAGCAAGGATGCTGCCGCGACGCGAATGGGACACATGACGTGGGAGCGTTCGCAGCCACTCGAATGGCATCCGTCACCTCCATCGAGTGTTGTGACACGCGGCGATCAATCTCGAAATGGCACGACAGGGCCATACTGGTGGAAGGTCAGTGGCACCAACCGGCCAGATAGCGAAGGCTGGCAGCATGAAAGGCTGGCAGACTCAGGGGCTATACCAGATTCTTGTGGAGAGCGAAGACTGCGAGCTCGACACGGGTCGACGCGCCGACCTTGTCGTAGATGTTGGTGAGGTGGTGCTTCACGGTCTCGTGCGAAATATTTAGTCGACGGGAAATCTCCCGGTTCGACTCTCCGGCGGCGACGGCAATGACGATCTCCAACTCGCGCGGTGTCAGACCGAATTTTGGCGAAGCCTTCGACGCTGGTGCCGCCTGGCGGAAAGCCGAAATCACATCGGCAACCGCCGTGGAATCTATCCAGTACTGGCCATCCATCACGACGCGGATGCTTTTGAAGAGCAGCTCAGGCGACGCGTCCTTCAGGATGACCCCGCGCGCGCCAAGTTGCAGCGCGAGTAACACGTCAGGCCGATCAATGGCACCGGCGAGAAGAATTGCCCGCACGGGACTCTTGGCGACCGCAAGGGCTCGAAGCGTATCGAGCCCGCCCATGTGCGGCATCACGAGATCCAGCAACAACACGTCCGGCTTCAACTCCGCCGCGAGAGGAATGGTTTCGTCACCGTTCGCCGCATAGCCGACGACCTCGAAACACGGTTCCGTCTGAAGAAGCACCCGCAGTGCATCTCTGAACAGTCGCATGTCGTCGGCAATGAGCAGCCGAATCCGCTTGTCTCGATCGCGTATGGACATACACACCACAGAGGTACGCAATTCCTGCCTAATCAACGCGCCCTTCGGGAATGTCAGCGCCGGGAGCTCTTGTGCGCAGCCCGAAGAACACGGACACTCCGACGATCACCATGCACCCGCTCGAGCGCACGTTCGCTTGCGTGTCGTCAGCGTCCCGCTCGAAAGCTAAACGGGCCCTCGAGCAGGATGCGCGGTCTTGTGGGAATGGCCCTGAGCAGGGCCCGTGATGTGTGACGTCGCAGGAATATCGGTCTCATACGTACCTCGCCTCCTCGAGGGTTCTGAGTACCGTCGCAGGGTGCTATTGGTCCCTATTCGCGAGCCCGCGAGCGAAGGTCACCTTCCAGGGTGACTCCTTGTTCACGTTAACTCGCGATACACGTCCGAATGCTATTGCGACAAACAGTTGCCTGCTTGCCACGCGTTCACGCCGGCCAGAGCCTGCCGCTACGTGCTGGAAGAGACAAAATCATCCAGCCCGATGTCCGTCTCCAACGATGCCGGAAGCGCCATGCCAGGACGGCATTTCGCCAGGCCGTTTCCGAGGCCGCGAAGATGCTCTCGGCGTAGCGTAATCAAGTGCGCCGTCCGGTGTGCGGTGCAGCACTTGGTCGACGCAGCGTCGACGCAGCTCTCGACGCGTCCGGAACCGCGACGGGGGACGCGCCGGATTCGACGGAGTCGCCCGTCAGGACGACGGCTGGCAGAACGGTGAGCGAACCGGTCACGTGATCGTCTGCGCGACTCACCGCGTCCGACTGCGCGGGGGCGCGCCGGTCGCTCGCCAGCTACACGCGGTCGAGCAACAACGATGCCGACCCCCACAAGCGGTACTCGGGTTCAGTAAGTGTTGAGCTCTCCTCGGATTCGATCCGCACCTGAGCCGTAAACCCGCTGCCTACGCGGTTGGCATCCGAGGGCGCGCGTCAAACGCTCGACCCGCAGGTGAGCGACACGTTTGCACTTGTGCCATCGGTGGCACTCCGGTACTGCATCGCCAGGCCCTTGCCAGGTGTGACGACCGCATCGACGTGCTTCGCGCCCGGCGCAAGCGGACCCTATCGATGGTCGGCACAGCTTGTGCCCCACCTTGTTTGCAGAAGCCACTCTGTCGTCCGTTTCCTCAAAGAAATTGACGATGACGCGGCCCGCGGCCACGAAATGCCGTGGCCGCACCCGCTGGCAGAGTGGCGACGGAGGTCTCATGAACGCCAGGCGCCTCTTGCTTCCAATCGTGCTCTCGGTGATTGCCATCCCGCCGCTCGTGGGTTCGGCCCAGCAGCCAACCGTCAAGATTCCTGAGGCCGGCGTGCCGCAGGTGATGACGCTGGAGGGGACATTTACCCGCGCGGCCTACAACAATGAAGGCTACGCCATCATCGGCTACCGCATCGTCAACCTGTCGATCGGCGAAGAGTGGATGCTCCTCGAGTTCGGCACCACGGTTCGCGACGGCGTGCCGAACTACACGATGACTCGCGATGCACTGTCGCTCGAGACCCCTGACAACAAGACGATTCCACTGGCATCCGTCAATGACTACCGGAAGGCGAACCTGGCGGCGCTGCAGAATCGCGAGAAAGTTCAGCGCGACTCGATCAATTACTTCCCACCGAGCGCGACCCAGGCGTGCCGAATCGGGTTCTTTACCGAGGTCGGCGATCGCGCGGCGAACTGGGACCAAGTCGAGCTGAGTTCGCAGCGCGGATGTGTCGGGCGGCTCTTCTTCCAGGTGCCCGGGGGAATCACGTATGGCCAGTACTGGCTCAACGTGAAATTTCAAAACAGCCTGGTGCGGGTGCCGTTCAGGATCCTGACCAAGGACGAGGAGAAGTTCCTGTCGAAGAATTTCAAGGACATCCGAAAGCAGGTCAGAGACGCCTTCAAGAAGAAGACCTGAGGCCGCGTCGACACGCGGCCGTCAGCTCGAGGGCGAACACTCCTCTTGTCTTTTCAACCCAACGGACGCGGCTGAATTCGACAGTCGCCAGGCTCTGTTGCCAGGCTTCTGATTTAACGCGCAACCGCGAGCGGAGGCGGATGAGCCTTCGCTCGCGTTCTGCGCGCATGGTCGCACCGTCCGCGTTAACATCAGATCAGCATTCTGACGGGTGGCGGCCGGATGACGTACGTCGATTCCGCAGTTTTGAACTTCACCGAACGAGTCTGTCGCCGATTCCAGGCGTGGACCGGCCGGACCAACGTGTGGCTGGCGTTCCAGCTCACAAACTTGAGCGTGGTCGTCTACTTTATCTGGGTGGCAGCTCTTTACCTCCTGAGCGGGGATGTCGTGTTGCGGGTTTTCGTCGCGCTGTTTTGCGGCGGGGTGTTCTTCGTGCTGACGCGCACGATTTTCAAGGTGTCCGTCGATCTTTCCGAGGCCGAGGCCTACCGGCGGGTCGCCAAAGGGCTCAGAAATCCGAGACGCCTTCGCGATGCGCAATTGCGGATCTCATTTCTCACGCTCTCGATCGTGCTGTCGTATCCGCTCTGGCTCGCGTACATCACCTTGCACTTGCGGTTTGCCCTGTTCACCGAGGCGCTCATCATCCTGACGACGGTGGTCCTCTATGTGATCGCGTGCGATCCGCTGCCGCCCTGTGCAGGCAAGGTGAGAGAGTGGCTTCGCGGGATGACGCCTGCGCGGAACGAAAACGCCGCGACCCCAGTTCGGTGACCGTGGACGCAGCCTAGAGGTGCTTATACATGACGAGCGCGTCCACGAATCCGCGTTCGGGGTGCATGAACGCGGAGGGCAGCCTGCCGACAATCTCGAACCCGTAGGCCTGCCACGTCTTGACCGCGCGATCGTTCGTGCTCACCACGAAATTGAACTGCATCGCTCGAAACGATCGCTCACGTGCGCGAGACAGCGAGTGCTCGAGCATCGCCCGGGCGATCCCTCGCCCCTGTGAGGCTGGTGCGGTGATGTAGCCACAATTGGCGACATGACTGCCGCCACCCGCCTGGTTCGCGCGCAGAAAGTAGGTGCCGACAATCCGTCCCGCCTGTTCGGCGACGAAGACTTCATGACCCTCGTGATGCCAATACGAGAGCGCCTCCTCGCGGTTGATGTCTCGAGGCAGCGTGTAGGTCTCGCCGGCGCGGAGCACGGGCTCCAGGATCGCCCAGATCCCTTCTCGATCTTCGACGCGCGCGGGGCGGATCAACATTATTGAAATGGCAAATGCCGAAATCCTTGGCATTCGGCAGTCGGCATTCGTCATTGACACGCCATCAGCTGTTGTCGCCGTCGAGCAGGCTGCCGATGCCGCCCAGGATGGAACCCTCTTCACGTCCGCCGCGCCCGATGCCGGGGACCGCCGCGATGATGCGATTCGCCATGCGGCTGAGTGGCAGCGACTGCAGCCAGATCCGCCCGGGCCCCGTGAGCGTCGCGAAGAAGAGGCCCTCTCCACCGAACAGCGCCGACTTGACCTTGCCCACGTACTGGATGTCGTAGTTGACCGATGGTTGGAACGCGACGATGCAGCCGGTATCGACGCGGATGATCTCGCCGGGTGCGAGCGTGCGCTCCTGCAGCGTGCCGCCGGCGTGCACGAACGCCCAGCCATCGCCCTGCAGCCGCTGCATGATGAAGCCTTCGCCACCGAACAGTCCTACCCCGAGTTTCCGCTGGAAGGCGATCCCAATCGACACGCCTTTCGCAGCCGCTAGAAATGAATCTTTCTGCGTGATCAGCTCGCCACCAATCTCGGCGAGATGGATCGGGACGATCTTGCCGGGATAGGGCGCGCCGAACGCGACGCGTTTCTTCTGGCCGCTGCGGTTCAGAAAGACGGTCATGAACAGCGACTCGCCGGTGAGCAGCCGCTTGCCGGCTCCCATGAGCGCACCGAGAAACCCTCCTTGCGCCTGCCTGGAACCATCGCCGAAGATCGTTTCCATCTCGATCCCGTCGTCCATGTACATCATGCCGCCGGCTTCGGCGACCGTGGCTTCGTTCGGGTCCAGCTCCACTTCGACGAACTGCAGGTCCTCTCCGAATATCTTGTAATCGATCTCATGCATGTCGGCCATGCGGATATCCTCTCCTGTGAACGACGGCTGTCCGGCCGTGTATGCGTCTCATTGTAATGTCTTGCCTGACGCCACAACGCGCGGCGCGATCCGCTGTTGTTGCAGTCTACTGATTTCTGCGCCCCGTCCCGGACGCTGCCGGAAGCCACGCTCCAATGCGAGCATTCATGTAGACGAAAAATGGATTACACGTCAGGCGCAACAGTGTATCGGAGGGAACTGAAAGGACGGCTCGTTCCCCACGGGGGCTCAGAAGGCCAAGACGAATGAGCCGTGGCGGCGCCGCGCTCTCCTCACGTCCATATAACGGGTCCGACAAGGGAAACGGTACGGCGATGTGTGACAGCGAGTACACGTCGCGCGGCCATGCCACGCCGAGTGGGCGCGTCTCGATCGTGACAGCACCGGGCGCGATCGATCGTTCGGCAACGTCCAGCGACGCCGGATCCACGTTGGTGACGAGCGTGCGCCTGTAACGTCGTGGCGATGCATCCGTCAGACGCGACAGCAGCGTCGCGTCAGCACTGCGGATGAATGGTCCAAGCCCCGACATGCGGTTGATGTCGAAGAGCACCACCTCCGAGCGCTCGTCCGCGATCACGTCATACAGCGCGTGCACCAGCGCGGGCGTGCTGACCGTGTCGTCGACGAGAGAGTGAAACGTCAGGATGGGCGGGAGCCGGGACGCCAGCTGCGCGCTCGCCGCGCGGGCGATCTGCGCCTGCAACGTCGTCGTCAGCCGCCAGGTCTGGAGGCCCGCGTTGGCGGCAAAGGAGTTGTACTTGAACGGGTTGTATTCGGGGTAGACGTCGAGCCAGCGTGCCTTCTCGAACGCGGGCACGGGGCCGAGCATGCTGATCACCCGAGCCAGCCACGCGAATGGCGCCACGCCAATCATCGGCGACAGCAGCACGATGCGATCGGCCTGCGGATCGCCTGACCCCTCGAGCGCATCGAGCGCGTACTTGAGCACCAGCGCGCCGCCATTCGAATAGCCCACCAGCACGAGCGGCTTGTCACCGCCGACGGTTGTGCGCAGGTGACGCACGCCGAGCCGCACTGCCGCGAGCCAATCCTCCCACGTCACATCCGTCAGGCCGGCCGGCACCGTGCCATGGCCTGGCATCCGCAACGCCAGCACGTAGTAACCGCGCGCGCGAAGATCCTCGCCGAGCGTTCGCATGCTGTAAGGACTGTCGGTGAGGCCATGCACGAGCAGCGCTCCACCAATGGCATCGGTGGCCGGAGAGAGGACCTGTGTGCGGTTCCAGTCCGTCCCGAGCCGCCCGGGATGCGAGAACCCGTCAGGGTTGTAGCGATTGGCCGGGACCCGCGAGGCATCGTCGAGCTTTTGCTCAATCTGATCGTGGACGATGCGAAACGCGGCATCCTCGATGGCGAGGTATTCGGCAAGCGTCGAGCGCGGCGTCAGGTCGGCGGCGCGCACATCGCGCGGAACGATTCGATGCCAGGGTTCCAGGTCGGCAATCCGACGCCGCGCGTCCAGCGCGCCCCCGATCACGATGGTCGCGAAGACGAGTGCGGCGGACCACAGCAGCCACAAGGTCCATCGGCGGACAACGTGTCGAAAGCGATGCGTGTCAGTCATGTTCGGCGTGTTTCCGCTATGTGGCCAAAGGCGACGGTCAAGCGGGGCAATGGTACGCGAATCGACTATCGATGGTCCGCATGATCGCGTTCAAGCGACACCAGCCTAACGATGAGGTCAATGCGCTTGCTTTGCGGAGCAAGTCGCCGCGTCGGCTGGTGGTGGGCCGGTCGTCCGGTGGGTATACCGGACGACTTATGCGGCAGGAAAGTAGCGAACATGTGGCGATCGCTGTCCCGGTGCGCGTGCGTCGTGAGCGTCCTGTGCGTGTCGGGCATCTCTGCGGCGTCGGCGTCCGCTGATCCGCTGACCGTACTGGGCTTCAACCCGCACGGCAGCGTGCTTGTCTTCGACTTCGAGGGCGATTTCTTCCGCTTCGCCGGGACGACGTTCGGCGTAAACGGCGGCGACCTGGGCCATTTCTTTCCACGTGTCCCGCAGACGTCCTGCGACCCACGATGCGCTCCCGGCGAAGTTCTGAACCTCGACTTCCGGACGCCCGGCGATGTCGTCCTTGGGCATGGTAACGCGTCGATCAACGGCAGAACGTTCTCGGACGTCGCCATCTTCGGGTCGCTCTCGTTCGACGCGGATCCACTGATTTTTCCGAACCCTGCAGATGACCTGTTCCGACTTTCCAGCCCCTTTACGTTCTCGGGCACGGTGCGCGGCGTTGCCGGCACCTCCGAACTGTTTTCGTTGGATCTGATTGGTAGCGGATTGGTGACCCAGAATTACGCGCGGCTGGACGATGGTTCCTTCATTCTTGACGATGAAGGACGCCGCGATTACTTCTTCCTCGATCCGCAGGTACCGACGCCGACGCCAGAGCCTGCGACGCTGGTCTTGACGGCTCTCGGCCTGGCAGGTGTCGCTCGCGTGCGGCAGCGGCAGGCGCGCGGATAACCGCGCGTCGTCGCACTTCTATTCCTGCCGCAGTGCGACGAGTGGATCGATCCTCGTTGCGCGCCGGACAGGCAGCAGGCAGGCCGCGATGGCGACGGCCGTCAAGACGCACGTCACCGAGAGGAACGTCAATGGATCCCCTGGAGTCACGTCCACGAGCATGGCT
>JBKOZS010000085.1:0-75325 GCA_046726015.1 Acidobacteriota bacterium | reverse complement strand
CGGCGCGCCGCTCGTGCTGAACCCACAAGGCCTGGAGGAATTTGGCGCGACCGACCCGTCGCACGCACAGTTGAAGCGCGCCGTGTATCTGCCGCTTCGACGAGCGGTGCTTGCCTGCGCGGCGGCTGCGGATGCCGTCATCGCTACCGATCGCACGCTCGAACCGGTTGTCAGGCGCCATCTGAAGATCGATGCGAGCAAGATCCATACGATCCCGAATGCGCTCGATCTCGCTACGGTGGATTCGCTGGTCGATGCTGCGTTGATTGGCGAACTGCGCCGGCGGCACGGCATTACCGGCGATGAGATCGTGCTCCTCAGTGTCGGGCGACTCGAGGAGAACAAGGGTTTTCACATCCTGCTCCGCGCGCTCGCCGCGTTGAAGGAGCATGGCGGCGGCCTTGAAGGACGCACCTGGCGGTGGGTGTCGATTGGCGACGGGCCGTACCGCGATCGCCTCGAGTCGCTGACGCGCGAGATGTCATTGACCGACCGGGTACGCTTCCACGGGCGCGTCAGCGATGCCGAGATGCACGCGTGGCACGAGATTGCGACGCTCTTCGTGCATCCAACGCTTTACGAGGGAAGCTCGCTCGTCACGCTCGAAGCGATGGCCCATCGCCGCGCCGTGGTGGCTTCTTCCGCCGGAGGTCTTCCGGACAAGGTGCGGCCGGGCATCAACGGTTGGCTGGTGCCGCCAGGCGATGCCGGCGCGCTGGTTGCGGCGATAAGCGGGGCCGTGTCGGACGTGGCACGACTCGAACGCTACGGGCGCGAAGGACGCGCGGTCGTAGAGCGCGAGTTTTCGTGGCGCGCGGCCGGCGATGCAACCGTCGCACTCTACCGGTCGCTACTGGCGCCCGCTCGGCTGGCCGACGGTTCCCAGTGAGGCAAGATAGGGGATGGTCACCTGGGCACGGCGGCGCAGGCCGGCGATCCACTCGGCGATCAGCGTCTCGCGCGCGCCGGGATCGGTGTCGCCGAATCGCTGGTTGATATAGGTCACGCTGCGGAGGTCGTCGCGGATGTGCGCGCGCACCTGCGCTTCGGTCATGCCCACCGACGCGAGCGCCTTCTCGAACGCTCCCGGTGTGCGAAACCGCTGAGCAAGCGCGGCAACGCGTTTGTCGATTTCCTCGGGCGCCGGTTCGGGCGGCTGAAAACGCTCCACTTCTTCGAGGACGAGCGTCCGCTCGATCAGGCGTTCGAGCGTCGACGCCAGGGGATCTCCCCCCTGCGGTGGCGGCACGAGCTCGAACATGAGCGCGGCGTTGACATCCGACAGCAAGACAGGCTGACGGTTCACCGCGGCCATGACGCGATCAATCACGTCACCCGCGTCCATGCGGCTGCCGCTGGAAACCACAATCAGTGCGACGAGTAGAAGCGCCTTCGTCCTCATATGAGCTCACTGCAAACGGCAGGCGTTAGAACGCTTGCCCGATACTGAAATGCAGCCCGGTTCGCGACTCGAGCCGGCCGGCAATCACCTGGCGATCCAGCTTGAACCCGAGATCGACGCGGATCGGACCGAACGGCGATCGGTACCGGATGCCGAACCCGATGGCGCCGCGCAGCTGGCCAATGTCGAAGTCCGCTGCGCTCGGGAACACGTTCCCTCCGTCGATGAACACCGCGCCGGCGACCTCGTGCCAGATCGGCGTGCGCAATTCACCATTGAGAATGATGACCGCGTTACCGCCAATCGGAAAGCCGTTCGGGCTGATTGTCCCTGGCGCACCTACGCTGTCGAGCGCGTAGCCTCGAATCGTCGTGTCGCCTCCGACGAAGAAACGTTCGCTCGCCGGCACTTGTTGAACGACTCGGTCCCCCGTCTCGCGTGCAAACGGGTTTACGAGGCCGAGACGGACGCCGCCCGCAAACACGAGGTTCGGGCGACCGAGATTGCGGTACACGAAGCCTTGCAAGAAGGTCTTCGCAAAACCGACCTCCGACCCGATGACACGTGCCGCGATTGTGCCATCGGCCGTAAGCAGCATCCCGCGTTGCGGCTCGAGCACGTCGTCGCGCGTGTCGCGGGCGACGGCCACCGAAAACGCCGACAACCGCACCTGCGGAAACAGGCGATCGATGATCGGTGTCAGCGGATCGTTCGCATCAAGCTGCACGTCGAAGATGCGCGTCGTGGTAAAGGCATACCGCGCGCTGCCGCGAAGGATGTTCGAGAGACGCCGCGTAACTTCCGCGTTGGCGCCCTTGCGGCTGAAGTTGAAGCTGGAACGCACGCCTTGTTCGACCGCAGCGGTGGCGGTGAACTCGCCGGCGCCCCGGAATGGGCGTGGCTGGCGATAGGTGCCAACAACACGGTACTCGGCAAAGCCGAACGTCTTCGGATTCTCAGGATCGCGGTTCGGCCTGAGACTCAAGCGCGTATAGAGGTTGGCCGACCGGTTACGGCCGCCGATGTTCCGCCGTCCGATTTCGAAGAATCCGCGCGGCGCGAACTCGAGGTTCTCGCGCGCTTCACCGGTGACCGGATCGGCTTCGAGCAATCGATTGACTTCGGCGCCGCCGCCATAGCCAATCGTCGTCCGCAGTGCCTCTTCCACCGTGACAAGCACGTCGTGGTCGCCGGAATTGCCATGCGCGATCGGCGTGATGCGCACGCGGCGGAACAAGCCCAGGGCGCTCAGGCGCCGCTGGCTCTCGAGAAGATCCTCGAGGCCGAGCGGCTTCCCTTCTTCGAGCTGCAGTTCGCGGCGAATCACCGATTCCTGCGTGCGTGTGTTGCCGACGACGATGATGTGGTCGACGATCGTTTGCGGGCCTTCGACGATCTTGAACCGGAGGTCGGCAATGGTGCCGTCCGGCGAGAGTTGCGGCGTCACCGTGACATTCGCGGTCGAGTACCCTTGATTCAAGTACTCGACGAGGATGGCCTCACGATCGGCGGCGATGGTGGGACCATAGTACGGATCGCCGGTTTTCGTCTTCACCCGCGCCTGCAGCTGCTCCGCCTTGATCCCCGAGTTCTCCTCGAAGGAGATTGTTCCGATCGTCACCCGCGGCCCTTCCGTAATCACGATGACGGGACGGACCACGCCGGGCTGCATTTCCTGCACATCAGAGGCCGCTGTCATCGTGGCGAGCCCCCGCTTCCGATAGATCTCAGTGATGGCCCCGACGATCGCGTCGAGCCTGGCTGCGACGAACGGATCGCCAGGCGCGAGGGTCCGAAGAGCTGGCCTGAACTCCTCGGTGTTGATTGATGCGTTGCCACTGACCTCGACGCCGCCAGGACCGACGTGATACCTGAGGCCGCGCGCGACGCGAAAGACGATCGTCAGAGTACCCGGTCCGTCCTGCTCCGTATGTGTGACATTCGCGCGCCAGTACCCCTGCTCCGCGAGGTACGCGGTGATCCGGTTCTTGGCATCCTCGAGCAAATCCTCGTCAACCGACCCCTCACGCTCGATCGGCACGAACTCCGACAGCTTTTCCTTCGGGATCGGGTCTCCCTCGAAGCGCACGGTCACCAGCAGTCCGGGACGAACCGCGATCACCACGTCCGCGTACAGTCGATCGGGACTAATCGTTGCTGAGTCAACCGTCGCCGTCGCCTGGTACAAGCCGCGACGACGCAGACGCTGGACGGACTCGGCGAGCCTGGCTCGTATTTCCGCGGGCTGATAGGGCTGCCCTGGCTGCACGCCGAGCCGCTGAATGAACTCGGCCTCTGGCTCCTTTGGATCGCCGACGATCTTGACCTGTGAAATACGAGCACGAGGTTCGGGGTCGACCTCGAACACGAGCGTGGTGCGGTCGGGATCGTGCTCCACGATCGGCGCGCCGACTCGCACGTCCGCCTGGAGGTATCCGTGGTCGCGGTAGAGATCCTCGAGCGCCGCCGCGACTTCGGCGGCGCGGCCGAGTGGCGGCGTGGGGCCGAAACGCTCCGTCATGCGATCGCGCAGCATCGACTCTGGCAGGGCGAGCTGGCCGCGGAACTTGACGGCGCTCACCGCGTGGATCGGATCGAGCAGATAGCGCACGTTCACGGTCCCGTTCGGGCCGTTTTCCGCTTCGACCTGGATGTCCTCGAACCTGCCGAGACTGTAGAAGTGCGTGATGGTCTCGCGCACGTCGACCATCGACAGCGGCTGTCCCTGGCGTGTCGAGACGAGCGAGAACAGGCGCGGCTCGAGCGCGGGTGATCCCTCGATCAGGATCCCGACGATGTTGACGGGACGTCCGACGTACGCGGACGCGGGAACCTGCGCGTCAGACGTGCGCTGGTCGCGTGCATACGCGACCGGCGGAAGGCCCGCGATCAAGGACAACAGGACGAGCGCGGCGACACGCATCAGAAGATTTGGCGGCGGACCCTGAAGTCGACGGAGAACGTGCGATCGCCGTTCTGCGTGAGCACCCAGCCGAAATTCTGCGTCTGATCGTATTCGAGAATGATGATCTGTTCCCGCTGGGTCGTGCCCAGCGCGCGCGAGAAGGTGAGGTAGGCGCGGCTCGAGATCCGTTTGCCGATGATCAGGCGCGCGGTCGGCGTCAGTGGATCGTTCTCGGTGCCGAGGCTCGGCGCGATCTGCACGGTGCTGACGCCAAACGTCTGTTCGAGGACGCGGCTGACTGGCGCCGCGATCGGCCCGGCCGCCAAACGAACGAACGCCTGGCGCAGCAGCGCCTCTTCCGATTGCGTGACGGCCGTTGGCCGCAGCGCGTTCAGCTCCGCGTTGGCGATGTTGGGTGACTGGCCGAAGATCAGCGCAATGATGTCAACCGGCGCCAGCGGCGGATCGGAATTCAGCTGCATGTTCATGCGGCCGCCAAGCGTGCCGGTGACCGCAAACGTCACGCGATACGTCTCACTCGTTCCCGCACCAGCCGTGCTGGTCGCGGCCCGGACGCGTGTCTCCGCCTCGATGTCGAAGAACGGCTCGATGCGCGCGGGATTCAGGAAATCAATCGTGCCGCGCGTCACCACGTAGCGATTGCCTTCGAAGAGAATGTCGCCGCGCTCGATTTCGGCTCGGCCGAACAGCTGTGGCCGATCATAGGTGCCGCTCAGCGTCAAATCGGCGCGCGCGACGAGGCGCGCCAGATTGTTTTCAACCCGCATCGTGGAAGGCGCCGAGATCTGGATGTCGAAGCGCAGGGGGATCGTCGGGCCGGATACCGGCGACGGCAGCGCCGAACCCCCGCCCAGGTTGAAGATGTCGACATTCGGCTCGAACCGCTTCGTGTAAACGCCGTCAATGAGCACGACCCTGCCGCTCAGCACGGGTGACGAGACGTCGCCGCGCAGTGCGAGCGAGGCATCGAGAATCGAGCGGAACCCTTCCGGGTAGCGCAGGTTCATCCGCTCGCCGGTGGCGGTGAGGTTCAGTTCTCCCAGAGCAAACCCTTTGATACCGACGCGGCCGCCGAACTGAACCTTTCCGCCGCCGAGTTCGGCGCTTGCATCCACGATGCGAATCCCCTGCGCGTCGAATTGCAGCCGGCCGTTGATCGCCTGCAGGCCGTGCGGCAGCGTGGAATAGCGGAAACGCCCGTCCTTGATCGTGGCGCTGCCGGAGAACACGGGCGCATCCAGATCGCCGCGGATTTCGGCGTTGAGTGAGGCGGTGCCCGCAGTGCGAATCTCCCGGTAGAAGCCCTGGAGGATGCCAAGGTTGGCATCTCCGGAAGCATTCAACGCGATTTTGTTGTCGTGCAGGCCGATCTCCCCTGACAGTTCGAGGGCCGTGCCTTCGCCAGCCAGCCGGAAACGCTGGACATCGATGCGGTGCTGGTTGAGGGCGATCTTGATCGGCCCTTCGTTGTGCGCCGGGTAGTCGAACAGCTTCAGCCGCAACTGCTCGACATTCGCCTCGACGAGGAGGTGATCGATATCCGCGAGCTCGCCGACAATCCGAATCGTGCCGTCGGCAACCGCCGTCGTAAAGGGAGAGAGCGTCGGCTGGAAGAAACGGATGTACGGATCGAGCGACGTGTCCGACACGCGCATCGTGATCTCCGCGTCCATCTCCGGTGTCAACGCGATGCGACCCGAGCCGGAGACCGACAGGCGCGGGGATGCCGCTTCCATCTCGATCGTCAGCATCTCGCCGCGCATCGAGAGCCGGCCGCTCACCTGGCCGATCCCTTCGTCGCCGGCGAACAGATCCGCGATGGCCAGCTTCACGTCGTACCGGGGCGACTCGAATGTGCCCGCACCGGTCGCGGTGAACTGAAGGATCCCTGACAGCGGAGCACGTGGAAACGACATGGACGCGAGCGATTCGACCGGAATCTTGCTTCCGGTTGCATCGAACGAGTAATTGCCTTCCCAGCCGACCCAGGCAGCGCCGGTCACTCTGCCGGTCGATTTCTTGATGTCCATCGCGTCGAGTCTTACGCCGTTGCCCTCAAACCGGAGGTTGGCGGTCGCAACATCGAACGGCTCGCCGTACGCGACACCGTTGTCGATCTGCAGACGGCCGAAACCGTCAGGCCTCTCGTACTTGCCCCAGATGTGGTATTCCCCCGAAGCGAGCCCCTCGACGGGATAGTCGTCCAGTTCGAACGCGTGCCGGAGATCGGCCAGCGGCCGCTTGCTCATCCGGACGATCGCGTTCAGCTCTTCGCCGAGATCCTTGCGCGGATAGCCAAGCGAGAACTTTCCCTCCGCCGCGATTTCAGATCTCTCGTGCTGGATCAGTCCCTTGGAGATCGTCACGTAGCTGTTCTCGATCACGAGATCGGCAATGCCACGCCCCCACAGCACATCCCACGCGCGCATCCGCTCGCCGTCGAAGTGTCCCTCGATACGCGGCCTCGAAAACGACTCGAGCATGACGCCATCGAACTGGCCGCGCCCGCCAATCGGGATCGCACCGGTCGACGATCCAAACGCGGTCATGATCCCGGCGAGCAGGCGATCGCTCTCCTGCCAGTCTGCGCTCGTGACATGGAATGGAATCCGCGAGTTGTGGAGCCACGCGGTTCGCCCCGAGAACTCGACGTACGTCTTCTCGGTCGCGGCCCAGCTGCCATCGCCGATCGTGATCCAGTCCGGATCGAGCCGGTAAGTGATCTTTCCTGCGATGGGCACGTACCCAATCCACAGCCGCGGGTTGAACGGTCCTTGTTCGGGCAGCAGCGGATCCACCGTGGCGATGACATCCGCCGCAATCTCACGCGTCATCGGCCGGATGCCGGACGGAGGCGTCGTCGCGATTTCTCCTTCACCGTGCTTCCGGGCGAATTTCCCGAGCGGCCATTCAAGACGATTGTGACCTGTGGCGCGGCCGGCGAGGCGCAAACCCTGGGTCTGGAGGAAGTCGGTGAGCGTGGCGAGATCGACATCCCTGTAGAGCGCGTCCCACACAACCTGCGTGGGTTTCGCCGGGCCGGCGCCGAGCGGCGCCATCGAGTACAGGAACTTCGCGCGTCCACCGTAAAGCGACGTCGTAACGTCGGTCACCTCGAACGTGCTCGGAATCCAGAGCAGCGAGCCGGCAACGTCCTGGAACCGCCACGCGTTTCCTCCAACATTGACGCCAGCTTCCGGTGTCGTGAAGTGTCCCTTCAGCTCACGCCCTCCCTTGAAGAAACGAAAGACGCCGGTGAAGTCGGCCTGGCCGGTGACACCGAAGTTCATCTCCTTGAAGAAGATCTCTTTCTGGATGGGAAAATCGACGTGCGATCGCACGTTGTAGACCATCTCGGGCCAGCGCGCCAGGTCGACGAAGCCCGTGACGGCGCTCGTTGCCCCTTCACTCTTCAGATCGATTCGATCGAGGATCACTTTTCCGCCATCGATCTTGAAGGCGGTCTGCATGTCCGCGCGAAACGGCCGGTATGACTGGATCGCGACCGAGCCGTTCGTGAATTGCGCGGTGCCGCGGTACGTATCGAGCCCCTTCCAGACCGACACGTTCAGGTTGCGCGCGACGGTGCTCCACGGTGTCGTGTGATCTTCGTAGGTGAACTGACCGTTACGCGCGATGACCGATCGCACCGTGGTGACGAACCGCTTCGGTCCTTTCGGTCCCTTCGACTCTGGGACGATCTTGGGAAAGTTGTGACCGTTCCTGAACTGCTCGACCAGCATCTCCCAGTCGCTCATATCCAGGTCCTGGATCACGAGCTCCTTGTTGAAGATCGTCCACCACGGCATGTTCACCGCGATGCGCTTCGCCTTGAGGAACGGGCGATCGGTTGGCTTCAGTCCTTCGATGACCAGGTCTTCGACAATGAACGTGCCGGTCGACAGGCGGACGCTCAATTTGCCGATGTGCATCGGCCGCTTGAGATAGTTCGAGCCGGCAGTTTCCGCGCGCTTGCGGACCGACGGCCCCATGTCGACGGTGAAGAACGCGACGATCAGCGCGGCAACGATCGCCACCAGAATGCCGAGCGCGCGCAGGACCGGATGCTTCCGCCGCTTGCGTGGCGGCTCAGCGGGGGGCGCCGTGGCCTCGGCCTTCGGCTGCTCCGGTGGAATCTGCTGCTCGTGCACTGGGACCCTGTTATTCGATGACGACGAGGACGCGTCCGGCCTCGACGGACGTGCCGGCCTCGACCACGACGTCCTTGACGCGTCCCGCTTTCGGCGAGCGCAACTCGTTCTCCATCTTCATGGCTTCGACGACAACGATCGGCTGCCCGACGGCAACATCTTGACCTTGCGAGACCAGCACCCGCACCACGCGCCCCGGCATCGGTGCGGTGACCTTCTGCTCGCCGTGCGCCCCGGCGGCAGCGCCGGCCGCACCGCGACCCGCTCGGCGGCCGTTGAGGACGAGCGGGACCGTGCGCCCGGCAAGGTGTGCCAGGATTTCACCAGGAGCTGATCCCGGGGCGAGATCGATGGCCGTTCCCTGGCATGAGTCGCCGGGAAACAGGAGCGATACGCCAAATTCGCCGACACGCTGCGCATCGACGATCCTCGAGTGGCCGTCGACGCTGACGCGAAAACGTCCTGGGTCGTCGCCGGCGCGCTCGACGATCACCTGGCGCGTGCGTCCGTTCAGCTCGATTTCGAACGTCATCGCGCGGACTGCCTATCCACGCAGCGCGTCCCGTCGTGCCGCGCTCTTCCATGCGCCACTCGAGGAGGACGCCGGCGATGCCGCGCCGCGGCTCGCCCGCCACCAGGCGTCGATCCCGGCGGCAATGGCCAGTTCCGTTTCTTCGGCTTCCGTCAGCGTTGTGAACGACTCGCCGCGGCGGGCAGCCAGCACGCGGTCGAGGTATGTCGTATCGAAGCGTCCTTCGACGAAATCCGGTTCCCGCATCAGCCACAGAAAGAACGGGATCGTCGTCCGGATCCCGAGCACTTCGTATTCGCCCAGCGCGCGCTCCATGCGCGCGATGGCGTCAGCCCGCAACTCCGCCCACGCGATCAGCTTGGCGATCATCGAGTCGTAGAAGACCGGCACCGTGTAGCCGGCGATGACCCCACCGTCGTTGCGAATTCCCGGGCCACTGGCCGCGCGCAGTCCCCGCACGAGACCGGGCGACGGCAGAAACCCCTGGTCTGGATCCTCAGCGTAGATCCGGCATTCAATCGCGTGCCCGTGCGGTGCGATCGCGCGCTCCGGATCGATCGAGAGCCGCTCGCCCTGCGCGATCCGGATCTGCCAGTGCACGAGATCGATGCTCGTCACCATTTCGGTCACCGGATGCTCGACCTGCAGGCGCGTGTTCATCTCGAGGAAGTAGAAGGAGCCATCCTCGTCGAGCAGGAACTCGATGGTGCCGGCGTTGGTATAGCCGGCGGCCTTCGCGACCGACTGCGCTGCCGACGCCATCCGGCGACGCAGATCCGGCGTGACGGCAAGCGACGGTGATTCCTCGACGACTTTCTGGTGCCGCCGCTGGATCGAGCACTCGCGCTCGACGAACGGCACGACGGTGCCGTGGTGATCGCCGAGCAACTGGATCTCGATATGGCGCGGGTGAAGCAGCCGGCGTTCGAAATACACGGTGGTGTCGCCGAATGCAGATCCAGCTTCCGACCTGGCCGTCCGCACCGCGGCAAGCAGGGCGTCCGGCGCCTCGACGACGCGCATGCCTTTTCCACCGCCGCCGGCCACAGCCTTGACGAGCAGTGGGTAGCCGACGCGGCCAGCGGCCACGAGGATCTCGTCGTCGCTTGCGCGCTCGTCGAGCGGCGTGTCGGTGCCCGGAACGATCGGCACGCCGGCGTCCGTGGCAATGGCCCGCGCGCCGGTCTTGCTGCCCATCTTCTCGATCGCGTCCGGTATGGGACCGATGAAGATGAGACCCGCGTCGTGGCACGCGCGCGCGAACGCGGCGTTCTCCGCGAGAAACCCGTAACCAGGATGCACGGCATCGGCGCCCGTGGCTCTCGCGGCCTCGAGCAGCCGATCGATGCGAAGGTAGCTCTGGGGCGCAGGGCTCGGCCCGATGTGCACGGCCTGGTCCGCGTCGCGCACGTGGCGCGCGCCACGATCGCAGTCGGAATAGACCGCCACCGTCGGCAGCCCCATCTCGCGGCAAGCCCTGATGATGCGCACCGCGATCTCGCCGCGGTTCGCGATCAATACCTTCACAGGGGAATGTTACCGTGTTTTTTTGGAGGATTTTTGTCCCGCTTGTTTTCGAGCGTGGCGAGGGCGGCGATCAGCTTCGCGCGGGTGTGGCGCGGGCGGATCACTTCGTCGATGAACCCGCGTTCGGCGGCCACATAAGGATTCGCGAACTTTTCCCGGAACTCCGCCACTTTGGCGGCGCGGGCCGACTGCGGGTCGGCAGCCTTTTCGAGCTCGCGCTTGTAGAGAATGTTGACCGCCCCTTCGGGGCCCATTACCGCGATTTCTGCCGTCGGCCAGGCAAAGTTCAGGTCGGTTCGAATGTGCTTGCTCGACATGACGCAGTAGGCGCCGCCGTACGCTTTTCGCGTAATCACCGTCACCTTCGGCACCGTCGCCTCCGCAAACGCGAACAACAGCTTCGCGCCGTGACGGATGATGCCGCCGTACTCCTGCCGCGTGCCCGGCAGGAATCCGGGCACGTCTTCAAACGTGACGAGCGGGATGTTGAACGCGTCGCAGAAGCGGACGAAGCGCGCGCCCTTCACCGATGCGTCGATATCGAGCGTCCCTGCCAGGTGCGCCGGCTGGTTCGCGACGATGCCGACGGAACGCCCGCTCAGCCGCGCGAAGCCGACAATGATGTTCTTGGCGTAGTGACGGTGCACTTCGAGAAACGCTCCCTCGTCCGCGACGGCATGGACGAGATCGAGCATGTCGTAAGGCTGCGTGGGAGACTCGGGCACGAGCCGGTCGAGGCGCTCGTCCTCGCGGTCGACGGGATCCGCGGTCTCGCGTTGCGGCGGATCGTCGATGTTGTTGCCGGGAAGATATCCGAGCAGCTCGCGAATCAGCCGAAGGCATTCACGATCGTCCGGGACGGCAAAATGCGCGACGCCGCTGGTCGCGTTGTGCGTCATGGCTCCGCCGAGCTCGTCCTTCGTCACCTCCTCGTGCGTCACGGTCTTGATCACGTCGGGGCCCGTCACGAACATGTAGCTCGTACCCTCGACCATGATGTTGAAGTCGGTGATCGCCGGGGAATAGACCGCTCCACCCGCACACGGCCCCATGATCGCGGAGATCTGGGGAATGACACCGGAGGCGAGCGTGTTGCGCAGGAAGATGTCCGCGTAGCCACCCAGCGACATCACGCCTTCCTGGATGCGAGCGCCGCCGGAGTCGTTCAGGCCGACGACCGGCGCGCCCATCTTCATCGCGAGATCCATGATCTTCACGATCTTGGCGGCGTTGGTTTCGGAGAGCGACCCGCCGAAGACGGTGAAGTCCTGCGCGAAGGCGTAGACGGGACGGCCGTCGATGCGGCCGTACCCGGCGACGACGCCGTCACCCGGAATCAGCTGGTCCGGTTCATCCATGCTGAAGTCGCGGCACCGGTGCGTGACGAGCTTGTCGATTTCCTGGAACGTGCCGGCATCGAAGAGGAAGTCGATCCGTTCGCGGGCGGTGAGCTTGCCCGCTTCGTGCTGGCGGCGGAGGCGGTCTTCACCGCCTCCGAGCTCCGCGCGCCGTTCGAGATCTTCGAGGTGTTTGATCGGATCCATGCAGGTCGCCGGCTCTCTAGAGAGCGGCGCCCCGAGTGCGGACCTTCAGGTCCGCCATCATGCCTTGACAGCCACGGCGGCCTGCGCCTTCTCCCAGTCCTCCAGGAACTTCTTCAGTCCGATGTCGGTGAGCGGGTGCTTGAACAGGCTATCGATGACCGCCGCGGGGCACGTGCAGATATCCGCCCCCATGCGCGCCGCCTCGACGATGTGCATCGGCCCGCGCGTGCTGGCCACGAGGATCTCGGTCTTGAACTGGTAATTGCGGAAGATCTCGACAATCTCGTGAATCAGGCTCATGCCGGACGTCGCGATATCGTCCAGACGACCGACGAATGGGCTGACGAAGGTCGCTCCAACCTTCGCGGCGATCAGGGCCTGCGTGGGCGAAAACACGAGCGTGACGTTGACGCGAATGCCTTCCTGCGACAGCGCCTTGCACGCCTTGACGCCGTCGCGCGTGAACGGCACCTTGACGACGATGTGCTTGTCGATTTTCGCGAGGTCGCGTCCTTCGCGCATCATGCCGTCGAAATCGGTCGCGACGACCTCCGCGCTGACCGGACCCTGGACGACATCGCAAATCTTCTTCAGGATCTGCCGGTAGTCCCCTCCCTCTTTGGCCAGGAGCGACGGGTTCGTGGTTATGCCGTCGATGATGCCAAGCGGCACCAGCGCCTCGATTTCCTTGAGACTGCCTGAATCGATGAAGATCTTCATGTCCGTCCTCCGAAGATTATTCCTACCGGACCGGGTTGGTGAGCTCGCCGACGCCCGTCACCTTTATTGTGACGCGATCGCCCGAAGCAAGCGATCCAATGCCGGCCGGCGTACCCGTCGCAATGATGTCGCCCGGCAGCAGGGTCATCACCGACGTGATGAACGCCACCAGGCGATCGATAGAAAACACGAGCTCTTTCGTTGACGATGATTGCCGCCGCGTGCCGTTGACCCAGCCTTCAATGCCCACCCCATCCGGCGCCCCGTAGTCGATGCCGGTGGCGACGCAGGGGCCAATCGGCGCGAACGTGTCGAACCCTTTCGCACGCGTGTACTGGATGTCCTTCGCCTGCAGTTCCCGCGCCGTCACGTCGTTGAGACACGTCAGGCCAAGGATATAGTTCGGCGCGTCCCCTTCTGACACCCGGTGGGCTTTACGGCCGATGACGACGCCAACTTCGGCTTCGTGATCGACGCGGCCGACACCGTCGGGCAACACGATTGGCTCGCCGGGGCCGATGACCGCGGTCGACGGCTTCATGAACATCATCGGCTCTTTCGGCAGCGGCTTCCCTTGTTCGGCGGCGTGGTCCTTGTAATTGAGACCAATGGCGACGATCTTCGACGGCATCACCGGCGCAAGAAGCTTCTGTCCGTCCGCCGCGACACTGTCGCCTGCCTCGTATGCGCCAAACAGATCGCCTTCGAGCAAGCACCAGCGTCCGCCCTCGTCGATGACATGCCGCGGCGTGCCGCGATGATCGATCCGATAGAACTTTTTCATCGAGCGGTCTCTTCGACTCGCGGCGACGCCGGGCTGCGGTTGCCGGCGCGGTCGACCGCGACAATCGCATACACGTAACGCACGCCCGGCTTCACCGTGGTGTCGCGGTAGCGAGTGTCGCGCGTCGGCTCGCTCATCAGCGGCTGCAGTGTGTCATCCGGCGTCTCGGCGCGCAAGACCAGGTAGCCCGCGAGGTCCTGTTCCGTGTTCGCGTCCCAAATCAGGTTGACCGCCCCGGGGCCGGCAACGGCCGAGAGACCTTTGGGGGCGGCCGGCGGAAACGTGTCACGCGGCGTGACACACGCCGGCGCGGAGGGCTCGCTCTCGATCGCCGTGCCGGCGATCGTCTGGACGGTCCGCACGACAAAACATTGCTCCACATCCGGCGCCACGCCCGCGTGCTCGAACGATGGTGCCGACAGAGGCTGGTCGTTCAGCGGTGTCGGCGCGGCCGTCTCGCCTGAATCGGTCTTTGGGGCCGCGGAGTAGACGTTGAACGACATCGGCGGCGCGGACGGCCCTTCGGCAACGGGCGGAAACCACGTCACCTTCACGGCCGTCTCCGTGAACGCCGTCGCCAGCGCCGTCGCAACCGGGGGTGGTGATACGAGCGGCACGACCAGCCGCGCCGACGGCGAGCCGGCCCGGCCCCGCTTGGTGATCCCGCGAACGATATAAATGCGCGTCGGCACGCTTGGCGGCGGGGCAGGCGCGGGCGGCGCAGCGGCTGACGGCGCAGCGGCCGGTGCAGTCTGCGCGGCGGATCCTTCGGGTGACGGCGTCGTTGCTGTCGGCGCTCCGCCGATCGATGTCCCCCCGGCCGCGGGGACAGCGGCAACCGCCGGTGGGTTCGACGGCGGAGCCGGTGTATCTTCGTCCGGCGTTCCCGTGGCAGCGGTGACCGGAGTCGCGGGCGCGGCAGTGCCCGATGCAGCCGCAGGTGCGCCGGTGGGTGCTGATGCCTCGTTCGCAGGCCCGGGCGCCGGCAGGATCTGCGGCTTCAACTGCGCTTCGGTAAGGATCTCCGCGAACGTGATCGTATCGCCGGGACCTGGACGCGTGTCCTTCGGCGCATCGTCCTCTGCAGGCGGTTCGTCCGGGTCAACGGGCGGTTTCACCGGAATGCGCGCGATGATGCGCGAGCCGGCGAACAGCTCGCGATTCGACGGGGTGTGAACGCCCGGCGCGGCGGTCACGGCGTAGATTTCGAGATGGTCGAGAGCAACGGGCCCGGGGCCGTTGGCGTTTTTCTGCGGCACCGACATCTGCAGATACACGGTGTCGCCAAGCCGGCGCGCTCTGGCACTGGTGGCCGCCTCCGGCACGAGATTCAGCGGCGCGAGCGGTGGTCCCTTTTTCCCGCAACCAACGACCGCCAGTGAGAGGAGGACACACCACGGAACAACGCGGAAGAACACGGAAGAACGTTGCACATCCAACCCTAGAGGATGTATCGCGAGAGATCTTCGTTGCGCGCGATGTCGCTCAACATGCGGTCGACGTATGCGCCGTCGATCGTGATGTTCTGATCGCCAATCTCCGGCGCATCGAACGAAATATGATCCAGCAGCTTCTCCATCACCGTATGAAGCCGCCGTGCGCCGATGTTCTCGGTGCGCTCGTTCACCAGCGTCGCGAAATCCGCGATGCGACCGATCGCATCATCAGTGAACTGGAGGCGCACCCCTTCGGTTCCGAGAAGCGCCGTGTACTGACGGACCAGCGCGTTTTTCGGCTCGGTGAGAATGCGCACGAAATCTTCACGGCCGAGCGGCTCGAGCTCGACGCGGATCGGGAATCGTCCCTGCAGCTCGGGAATGAGGTCCGACGGCTTCGAGACGTGAAAGGCGCCCGCCGCGACGAACAGGATGTGATCCGTCCTGACCATCCCGTACTTCGTGTTGACGGTCGTGCCCTCGACGATTGGCAGGATGTCGCGCTGCACGCCCTCACGGCTCACGTCAGGACCATGACCGCCTTCGCGGCCTGCCACCTTGTCGATCTCGTCGATGAAGATGATGCCCGCTTCCTGGACGCGCTCGACCGCGGCGCGCGCGACGCTCTCCATGTCGACGAGCTTCTGCTCTTCTTCCTGCGCGAGCGCCTCCAGCGCTTCCGGCACGCGCACGCGACGCTTCTTCATGCGTCCCTGGAACAGCCCGGGGAGCATGTCCTTCACGTTGATGTCCACTTCCTCGACCGAGGACCCGGCAATGATCTCGAACGACGGAAACGACTTCTCGCGGACGTCAATCTCGACCTGCTTGTGATCGAGCCGTCCTTCCTTGAGCTGCTCGCGCAGCTTTTCGCGCGTGCGCTGCGCCTGTTCGCGGATCGACGTCGCCTGCTCGTCGTACTCGGCGGCGGGCGGCAGCGGCGGAAGCAGCAAATCAAGCAGACGCTCTTCCGCCTGCTGCTTGGCCTTCTCGCGCACCTCGGAGAGCCGCTCCTCCCGGACAAGTTCGACACCGATCTCGGTGAGGTCGCGGATCATGGACTCGACGTCGCGACCGACATAGCCGACTTCAGTGAACTTGGAGGCTTCGACCTTCAGGAACGGCGATTGCGCCAGCTTCGCGAGGCGACGCGCGATCTCGGTCTTGCCCACGCCCGTCGGTCCGATCATCAGGATGTTCTTCGGCGCCACTTCTTCCGCCATGTCGGCGGGCAGTTTTCGCCGGCGCATGCGGTTGCGCAACGCAATGGCGACCGCACGCTTCGCCTGGTGTTGGCCGACGACATACTTGTCCAGCTCGAGAACGATCTGACGCGGCGTGAGCGACTGCAGCATGGACGTCGTGGATTCCGGAAGATAGATAGGCATGAGCGGCCTTTAGAGCACTTCGATCGTGAGCGTGTCGTTCGTATAGATGCAGATCTGCGCCGCGATGTGCATGGCCTGTTCCGCGATCGCGCGCGCGTCGAGTCCCGTGTGCCGTGCCAGCGCTTTGGCGGCAGCCATGGCGTATCCGCCACCCGACCCAATCGCCACGATCCCGTCGTCGGGCTCGATGAGATCGCCGTTGCCTGACAGGAGATACGTTGCGTGGGTGTCCATCACGATCAGCATCGCCTCGAGACGGCGGAGCATGCGATCGGTTCGCCAATCCTTCGCGAGCTCGACGGCCGACCGCTCGAGGTTGCCGCGGTACTGTTCGAGCTTTGCCTCGAATCGCGAGAACAGGGCAAATGAATCCGCGGCCGATCCGGCGAACCCGGCCAGAACCCTGTCGTTGTATAGCCGGCGAATTTTTCGCGCGCTTTGCTTGACGACGGTGTCGCCGAAGGTGACCTGGCCGTCGCTGGCCATCACGGCGTGGTCCCCGTGACGGACGGCCAGCACTGTTGTCGCGTGAAGCATGATCTGGAGGGCCGAACCAGCGACCTTCTCCGCAGTCTATCAAATGGTCCCGCCTTCGACGCGTACACGCGAGCGCGGGCTTCACCTTCGCGTTGCCACACTACGGTGGCCAAGCCGGGGGCAAGCCGCCTACACACAGAAAAAGGGGACAGCCCCCTTTTTTCGCAAATAAAGGGGACAGCCGGGGTGACGCGGCGCAGCTGGCCGCAGAACGGGACGGATGCTCTCTCGGGAGTACATCCAAGCGGGGCCGGGACGCAAAAACGCCCCTTTTCGAGGGCCTCGACCGTGGCAGATCTGTTGCACAATGAAGGGACGGACAAGTAGGTCCTTGCGCAAGGAGCGCATCATGAAAGGTCTTCTCAACAGGGTCGGTATGGCCGCCGCGGGGCTTGCGCTGATGAGCGCACCGGTGCTCGCAGGCCAGCGCGAACGGCCCACCCAAGACAGGGGCTCAACACCCGTTGCCGACCGCGCGGTCGAGCGCAGCGCGCCGTCGGGCGGCGGCTCCAACTCGGGCGGTAGCGGCTCGACCGCGTCCGGCGGCTCGTCGGTCGAGTCCACGAGTTCGGCTCCGTCTTCGAGCGCGGCAGCTCCGTCATTTGGCGCCGCAGACCGAAGCGCGCCGCGGTACTCGGAGCCCCAGCGTCGCGGCGGCGGTGGAGGGAGCAGCAACAGCGGAGGCTCGCAGCATCGCGGTGGCGGCAGCGGCGGCGGCGATCGCGCTGTCCCTCGTGGCAGCGGATCTTCGTCGGGCAGCACGTCGAAGTCGGGCGGCGATGCCACGACGAGCAGCAGCTCCGGCGGATCGAACGCGGCCCCTTCGCGCACGAACGGGGAGGTTCCGTCGTGGAGCCGACCGCGTGGTGGCCGTCCGGTCAGCGGCACGGCAACCGAGCGCACGACACCGATCGGCGGTCAGGGTGGCTACGGTCACAATCGCTACTACTACGATCCCTTCTATTACCCGTATTACGGCTACCCCTACTACGGTTATCCGTATCGGGCCGGGTACTATCCGGGGTTCGGGCTCGGCTTCGGCTACGGGCTCGGACTGGGCTGGCCGATGTTCTACGATCCGTGGTACGACCCGTGGTATTCGAGCTACGGGTATGGCGGCTATGGATATGGGGGCGGCGGCGGTTACACCGGCGGCGTCCAGTACGGGAGTGCTGATTCGGGTCACGTGCGATTGAAGGTCAAACCGCGCCACGCGAAGGTGTATGTCGACGGATATTTCGTCGGCGAGGTCGATCAGTTCGACGGTGCGTTCCAGAAGCTTGCGTTGAACGGCGGCCGGCACAAGGTCGAGATCAAGGCTGACGGCTACGAGACCGCGGAGTTCGACGTGCTGATCACGCCGGATGAAACGGTCACGTATCAGGGGGAACTGAAGAAGCTGCAGTAAGACAGGTGCCGAGGTCCGAGGGTCGAGGCCCGAGGTCCGGCTTTAGAGGTCCGAAGTTCGGACTTCGAAATCAGAGACGGGAACGTGCTGAGGCTGATCGCCGCGATCTCGGGCATCTACGACGCGGCGGTCGGCCTCCTTTTATTGTTCGCCGCCGATCGACTGGCCAGTGTGTTCGGCGTGCCGCCGGCGCAACCGCAGATCTTCTCCGACCTCAACGCGATTTTTCTGCTCGCCGTCGCAGCAGGCTATTACTTTCCGTGGCGTGATCCGCGTGGCGCGCGGTGGTACCTGTGGGTGATGGGACCCGGCCTCAAGGGGGCCGGCGCGTGCGCGTTTCTCATCGATCACCTCGTGCGGAACTCTCCCAGATCGTTCCTGCTGTTCTCGTTCAGCGACGGTGCCCTGGCATTGCTGACACTGTGGGCGCTCGTCGCATCAGGAAATACACGGGAATCCCCGCCGCGATAATGGCGACGCCCACCGCGGTCGTGGCCGCGTTGCGCCACAGCTCGTTGACGATCATCGCGGCGCTCGCCACGACGAAGATGGCGGGGGCCCACGGATATCCAAGCGCCGCAAAGGACCGCGGCCGCGGATCGCGACGCCGCAACACGAACACCGCGACCACCGCGATCCCGGCAAACAGCACGACCGCAAAGCCCGTGTAGCTGACCAGCTGCGAGAGCGTTCCCGACAGCACGAGGACGCCGCTCCAGATTCCCTGCGCGATGATCGATGCGGCGGGCGTGTGGAAGCGCGGGTGGACACGTTCCGCCATCGGCACGAACAGGCCGTCACGCGCCATCGCGTAATACACGCGAGGACCGGCGAGCACCATCGCGCTGACGCTGGCCGCGATACTCACAATGGTGAAGACCGCCAGCAGGTTGCCCGCGACAAATCCGAACAGACGCTCCGCCACGGTGTCGATCAAGCGGCCGCCAGGCAACGCCGCCAGCTCCGGCAGCGGCATCGCATAGATGTAGAGCGCGTTGAGCGCAACATACAGCACAATGACGATGGCCGTGCCAAGCGCGAGGGCCAGTGGAACGTTGCGGCTCGGATTGCGTACTTCCTCGGCGACATAGGCGGCGGCGTTCCAGCCCGAGTAGCTGAACATCACCGGCACGAGCGCGAGCAACAGCGACACCGGTGCGGTGCTGCCGCCGGCCACGAGGTGCGAAGCATCACCGTGGCCGAGCGTGAACCCGAGCGCGATGAACACCACGATGGCGCTGACCTTCATGCCCGCGAGCGCGTTTTGGAGCAGGCGGCCGGGCCCGAGGCCGCGCACGTGGATGATCGTGAGCACCACGATCGGCGTGAGCGCGACGATTGAACGTGGCGAGATTGAAAGGCCGGCAATGCCGACAAGCGGCGTCGTGTCGGCCGCGGCGGGAATGAAACGGCCGATGTAATCAGCGAGCGCGACACACCCTGCCGCGATGGCGCCCGAGAAGCCCGCCACAAACGACGTCCAGCCGCTGAGGAAGGCCGCCATCGGGCCAAACGCTTCGCGCAAGTAGACGTATTCGCCACCCGCGTGTGGCTTGTGCGCCGCCAGCTCGGCATACGCCATCGCCCCCGCAAACGCGAGCGCGCCGCCCAGCAGCCACACGCCGATCATCGCGGCCGGGTGGGGCACGAGCTGCGCCACGACGACAGGGACGAAGAAGATGCCGCCGCCAATGACGTTGGAGATGACGATGGCCGCGGCGTCGAGTGGACCGAGCCGCCGCTCGAGCGCGGGCGTTTGCGGCACGCCGCGCATCAGGGGTGCACGATCAGTTGACGAGGAAGATCGATCTGGCCGATCTCCACCCATTGTCCGGAGCCGTGCTTCGCGAAGACGTGCACACGGATATCGCGGAACTGGCTGTTCTTCAACATGTCGGCGCGAGACTGCGGCGGGTCACCCGTATAGCCCGCCTTCGGCCTGACCGTGATTGGTGCCGCCTCGTTGCCGACGAACTTCACGCCCTGGATGAAGCTTTCATCGAAATCCTCTTCGACCCCGCCGGGGCCAGAGAGGCGCTTGAATGCAACGTTGAGGGACAGAGGGCTGAGGACTTCGTTGATACTTTTGATCAGCGTGAACGTGACGCTTGGAATGAGCTTGTTGCGCCCGTCGACGATTCCGGCATCGAAGTAGCCGGCGCTGGAGACGTCGATCTTCAGCACCTGCTTGAGATCGACGGGTTTGCTGCACCCCGCGGCTGAGGCCGCGAGAAGGATCGCGCCCGCAGCCGCGACAGCCCGCATCTGCCGATTGTAGATCAGAACTCGCGGACCTCGACCTTCTTGCGCGCCTCCTCGCGCGAGAGTTGTTTCGTGTGGAACGCGAGCAGATCGCTGCCCTTCACGCGCAGCACGATCGTCGTAGTCTCGTCGAGCGCATTCGGGATGATCGGTCCTTCGCTGTCGCGCGCCGCAACCGTGAGCCACTCGTTCGCGCCGATGTTCAGGCGGGTGCTGAAATCGAGCATCGCGTCGATCAGCGCACCCTTGACCTCGTCGGTGTAGAGCGCGTTGGGATCCGAGAGGTCGGCCTCCGATACGGCGGTCGTCGACGCCACGGTGGTGGTCTCATTCACAGTCGCGGCGGCCGCCATGCCCGGAGGGGCGGGTTGCGCGACCGGCGCCGGAGCGGCATCGTGCGAGCCTTCAAGCTGCCGCAGCCGCACAAGGGCGTCCCGGCGCCGGGCGCCATCTGGCGCGTTCGCGATGTACTGGCGCAGGGTGGCTATCTCCGTTTCGCGCTGCTGCAGCAGCGTGCGCATTGTCCACACCACGCTCTGCCGCATCGTCGGCACGTCGACGTCGAAGAAGACGCCATACCCCTCGAGCACGAAGCCACGAGCGCGCGCGTCACTCGTCACGAACAGGCTGCTCGGCTCGTACCTTTGCAACCGGCGACCCACATTCTGCGCGCCCGCACGCACGGCCTGCGTGAGGTTCCCTTCCATGAACCGAATCTGATTGCGAATCTCGGCAGCGTCGCCGCGTGCCGGCGCATCCTGGGCCGAGACCGTCGAAGCAGCCGCTACGAGTGCAGCCGCCAGAATCGCTGTTCGCTTCACAATTGCACCCCTGTCCTACTTCTGCTGCTGGCGTGACGACGCCAGGATGTAATTCGTGAGATCGCGATGCGTCTGCGCTTCGTACGTGGTCATCGCATCGATCCGTCCGAGGCCCTGCTGAATGCGATTGAGATCCGCAACCCGTTGCGCGTCGACATCGCGAATCACCTGCGCGATCCGCAGCGCGAGCTCCTTCTGCTGCTTCGACTCGCTCTGTGCCAGCAGATCGTGCACGCGCCGAAGAATCGCATCATCGGATTGCCGCACGCTCTTGAACGCCGCCTGCTGCATCGGCAACTGACGGGGCGCAGCTTCGAGCTGACGAAGCCGCGAATCAAGCGCGGCGTACAGTTCACGCACCTCGCTCGCTGTTGGTGTGGACGTCGGCTCGGGCTTTCCGGTCGGCGGCTCGGCAGCACGCTGGACGGTCGTGGTCGCTCGTCCCCAGCCGGTGCGCACGCTGAAGCCTTGGTTGCCATACGTGACGTCGACGTTCGCGATGGCTGACGCGACGGCGAGCACGAGCACCGCGGCCGCGGCGAGCGCAAACGCGGGCGTCCACCACTGTCGCCACGTCGGCTTGCGATCGCGCACGATGTGGAAACCAAACTCCGGCTGCGACGGCGTCCACGTCGCGAGATCCACGCGCACGCTGCGCAGTCCCGCCACTTCGTCGCGGCACTCGGCGCACGTTTTCAGATGCGCTTCCATCTGCGCGCGCTCTGTCCGATCGAGCTCCTCGTATACGTACGAGAGGATTCGTTCCTTGTCACACATCGTCATAGTCCCTGTTCATCAACCACGGATCTCACGGATCACACGAATCTGATCCGTGCGATCGCCGCGGTCCGCATGATCCGCGGATCGCGCCGAGCCTTGCATACCTTCCCGTGCGAGTTGCTTCCGCAGTACGGTCAGGCCTTGGTACAACCGTGTCTTCACTGTGCTCAACGGGCAATCCAGGAGATCCGCAATCTCCTGGAACGTCAGCCCGTGGTACTCCTTCAGAATGATCGCGGTGCGCTGTTCGTCCGGTAAATCCGCCATCGCTCGGGCGACCGCGCGGCTGATCTCACGCCGTGCGACGAGCTCTTCGACCGATTCGGACGGCGTCGATTCCGACGCGAGGTCGATGAGGTCGACCCCTTCGGGGGCTTGCGCGATGGGCTGCCGGCGCTCGCGGCGGATCCAATCGCGGCACAAGTTCAAGGCGATGCGATACAGCCACGATGAGAATTTCGCCTGCCCCTTGAATCCCTTCAGCGCGCGGAACGCGCGGAGAAAGGTCTCCTGGCAGACGTCGCGCGCATCTTCCTCGCGGCCGATAACCCTGTACGCGAGGGCGTAAATCGGCCGCTCCCAGCGCAGGACAAGCTGGTTGAAGCTGTCGAGGTCGCCCCCCATCGATCGGGCGACCAGCTCTTCGTCGGTCGACGGCATGCCCAGGGCGCTCACCTTATCGTTAGTTTAGACAGGCCATTGAACCTTTTGGCTTTACCGATCTTGCCACTGGACCCCGATCTTGCCACTGGACCCCGATCTTGCCACTGGACCCCCACTCTCGCCGCCACGAAGCGGCTTCTCGCCGTAGCCGCCGTCATGTTCAGCGGGGGCGAACGCGGATAAAATACCCCCACCCATGAGCTTAGACCCTTCCCTGCACGAGGCGCTGCGGGATATCCCGCTGCTGTTCTCGCGCGGTGTGTCCGCGACCCTCAACCTCGCGACGGCGCTGGAAACGGTCGCACACCAAATTTGTGATCTGATCGGGGCGCGGCGCACCGACATTTGGGTGCACGACCGCAGGGCCCGGGAACTGGAGCTCACGGCCTCGTCAGATCCGGCACTCGGACTTGGCATCCGCCTGCCAACCGACGATCCGGCGCATCCGGCTGCCCGCGGCTTACGGGTCGAACGCCCGCAGTACTTCGGTACCGAGCTGGTTACGCCGCTCCGCGGCTGGCGTCGCGCCCTGGGGACGGTGGTCATCGACGGGCTCGACGGTGCTCGCATCAGCTGCGAGCAGGCGATCGAGTTCGCGCACGAACTCGGGCGCCAGCTATCCGTCGGCATCGAGAACATTCAGTTGCTCGACGAAGTGCTTCGGCAGCGCCGGCTCCTCGAAGACACGTTCAATTCGCTGGTCGACCTCGTGGCCGTCATGGATCGCGATCTGCGGATCGTGCAGACCAACGAGGCGTTCTCCGCGCGCGTCGGCGTGCCGCGCGCGGACCTGATGCAGCGCGCGGTCGCGGATTTCGTGGCGCCGGAAACCGCGGCGTGGATTGCGTCCGCCGACCCGGCCCTCGCGCCAACCGGCGCCAACCCGATCGAAGATGCGCTCCTCGGTGGGACATTTCTTCTCACCGCCACGCCGCTCATCAACCAGGAAGGCAACGAAGTCGGGCGCGTGCTCGTGGCGCGCGACATCACGCGACAGACACGCCTCGAAGCGGAACGCGCGGCGCTGCGCGGGCGACTCGCCCAATCGGAAAAACTCGCCTCACTCGGGCAGTTTGTCGCCGGCATCGCGCACGAGATGAACAATCCGCTGCAAGGCGTGCTCGGTCATCTCGAACTGTTGATCGAACTCACCGAAGCGGCGCGGCCGGTGCGCAAGGAGCTGAAGCAGATTTACCAGGACGCGGATCGCGCCGCGAAGATCGTGCGCAATCTCCTCGTCTTCACTGGATCGCGCCGCATGGCGCGACGGCGGCTGCAGGTCGATCGCGTGCTGACACGGGTACTCGCGAGCCGCCGGGCAAGCCTGCAACGGGCCAACATCGAAGTGACGCGAGACCAGGGGGCGGACCTTCCATTCGTGCTTGGCGATCCGCTCCTGCTGCAGCAGGCGCTGCTGAACATCGTGATCAACGCCGAGCATGCAGTCGTCGACGGCAACGGACCACGGCGGATCGCAGTGGCCTCATCCAGCGACGCTTCGCGCGAGCAGGTCTCACTGATCGTGCGCGACAGCGGTCCTGGAATTCCTTCCGATGTATTGCCGCGGATCTTCGACCCCTTCTTCACCACAAAAGAAGTGGGCAAAGGCACGGGCCTTGGCCTGGCAATCACTTACGGGATCGTGCAGGAGCACGGGGGGACGATTACCGCGTCAAATTCCGTTGGGGGTGGGGCGGAATTCAGGCTCGATCTACCCTCGGCAGAGGTTGGTGGTAAAGTATCAATGGGTCCCACGGGTCATGATCGATGAAAGCTTTCTGACGACCGAGGAGGTACTTGAGTACCTCCAGGTCAACCTGCGAACGGTCTACCGGCTGATCAAGGCCGGAAAGATTCCGGCGGTACGGGTCGGGCGCCAGTGGCGCTTTCGGAAGCGCGACATCGACGCCTGGCTGGAAAGTCAGCGTCCTCGTACCGTGCGTGCGCAGCCGGCCCCGCAGCGCGCCCCCGCCGCCGCTGAAGCGCGGCCGCGCGTCCTGGTCGTGGACGACGAGGCAAGCATTCGTGATTTGCTGGCAAAAACGCTGGCCCTTGCGGAATACGACGTGGATCTCGCCCCGGACGGCCGCACCGCGCTCGAGCGGCTGCGGATCATCCCGTACGACCTGCTCATCACCGACCTCAAAATGCCCGGCGTTGACGGCCTGACGGTGATTCGCGAGGCGCGGCGGCTCAAGGCCGATCTCCCGGTCATCATCATTACCGGTTACTCCACTGAAGCCAGCGCTATCGACGCGCTGAACCTTGGAGTGTCCGGCTATCTGACCAAGCCGTTCCGCGTCCCCATGGTCCTGGCCAAGGCTGCCAAGGCCCTGGGCGAATAGCACCCCGTATTTTCGCGGCTTTTCTCACGATTACACGGTTATTGGGTTATCGCCCGAACGACCGGGGCCTGCTCCGGCGCAAAGGGGGCTTGACTATTGGATACGGCGGAGCTACATTGTAGCTCGTTGTTGTCATATAGAGTTCCTTGTTAGCCACCATATGAGCAACAACGACTGACACGAGAGACCGCCATGTTCAACGACCCGATGCGCGAAATGGAGGCCTTCCTCACGACCGAGGAAGTCCTGAGCTATTTGAAGATCACTCCGCGGACGATTTACCGGCTGATCCGCAGCGGCGAGCTCCCCGCCGTTCGCATTGGCCGTCAGTGGCGGTTCCGGCACGCGGATCTCGATCGCTGGCTCGAACGCCAGCGCGCATTCTCGACATCGTCGGTGTAACTACGAACCATTTCCGCGAACGCGGAGGATTCCAGAGGGGGCGAGTCATGATGAAGGCAGTTTGGACGGGAGCAGTCGCGACAGCAGCAGTTCTTCTTCTAACGGGTGACGCATTCGCGCAGGCGGCGACCGCAAACGCAAGCATGCCGGTCAACGTCACCGTGAACGCGAGGGCCAAACTGGCGCTTGGCGCCGCATCGGTTGATTTTCTCGACGCCGATCCCGACGTGTCGCCGACGCTGAACGCGACACCGTTTAGTGTCGATGTCAAAGCGCGCACGGGGCGTTTGTCGACCGTTACGCTGGACGTCAGTGCGCCAGATTTCACGGGTGGCGGCGGCAGCACCATCGCGATTGGCGCCCTGAGTTATTTGGGGTCCGGCGCCGGCTTCAATGGGTTGACGCCGTTCGCCACGACAGCAACCCCGGCTGGGAGCTGGACCGGATCGGGCAACCATTCCGGCATGCATACCTACTCGCTCCAGAACACGTGGGCGTATAACACCGGCTCTTACGGTACGACTGTCACCTACACGCTGACCGCGCCGTAACCGATAAGCAGGGCCGGATCCACGGCTCCGGCATGCTCACGTCGCGTCATCTTGCACTCGCTCCGATCGTCTGGGCCTTGGCCGCGTTCGCGACGCCGGCGGAGGCCCAGACATCGACCGTCACGCTGTCGGCGGACATAGGGCCGCTTGCAAAGTTGACGCTCTCGGCCGCGACCGTGTCGTTTCCAGATGCGGACCCCGATGCCGCGCCACAGGTGGCTCCGCTGAGCGGGCCGATCATCATCACCGCGAAATCGCGCGCGACCGCGGGGTCGCAGGTCATCCTCACGGTCGTCGGAAGCGACGACCTGCGGTCCGGAATCGACGTGATCTCCGCGTCGGCGATCACGTGGACCGCAACCGGCGCGGGCTTTCAGCCAGGCACGCTCAGCAAGACGTCACCTGTCACGGTCGCTCGGTGGACCGGTTCTGGCATCCGCACGGGCACGCAGCAGTTGATGTTCCGCAACCTGTGGACGTATGCGACGGGAACCTACTCGGCGACGCTCACCTACACGCTGACCTCCCCATGATTGCAAGCAACCAACGCAAGCTGCTCCGCGCGTGTGTGTGGACAGTCATCCTGCTGTGGCCCGCGCATGCCGCGGCGCAGAGACTCGATCTGACAATCTCGCCCACATCGATTACGTTTCCGTCGGCAGACCCGGATGTCAGTCCGACGATCCTGGCGCCCCCAATCATTGTCAGTGTTCGTGTTCGGCAGAATCCGGGGGCATCCCCGTGGCAACTCACGGTGCTGGCGAACGGCGACCTAATTGCAAGCAGCGAAACGGTCGATATTACGAATGTTACGTGGACGGCTACGCCTGCGCCACCGTTCCAGAACGGCACTCTCAGCAAAACCGTGGCCCAACGCGTCGCCGCTGGAACCGGGAACGTGAATCCGGCCAGGGACGGCTCGGTAACCTTTCGCTTGGCGAATTCATGGAACTACAACGCCGGCACGTACACGCAGAGCATCGTTTTCACGCTCACCGCGCCGTAGGAGCGGCCATTTCGCTGCTGCTTGTCTCTGTCCCGGCGGCCGGACAGACCTCGGTGGAGGTCTCGCCATTGCGCGTAGAGCTGCAGTCGGCGCCCGGCGGAACAACGACGCAGGCGATTACCGTCAGCAACTCGGGCACGCAGCCGGTGCGCGTGCGCGCGACGATCTCGGACTGGCACCTCTCGCGCAGTGGTTCGCCGCAGTTCGAAGAACCCACGGATACGCGGTACTCGGCTTCGGGATGGATGCGGATCGCGCCGCCCGAGCAGGTGGTCGATCCTGGTAAGGATGCTACGGTGCGATTCACGTTGGCGATTCCCAGCAGCGCGGAGCCCGCAGGGTATCGCAGCAGCATCCTGTTCGACTTCGCCCCAGCGAGTGATCCCCTGGCGCGCGGGCGCAGCGTCGTCGTACGGAGCCGCATCGGCACGCTGATCTATGCGAACGTGGGTGAGCCCGCCGCCGCCGTGGACCTCACCGATCTGCTCACGCGCGTAGTGCCCGATCAACCGACGCAAATCGTCGCGGTGTTGAAGAACACCAGCCGCCGAACGGTTCGCACACGCGGCACGCTCACGGTCTACGACAAGAGCGGCGCCGCGGTCAGCCAGTCACTCGTTCCCGACGTGCCGGTGCTGCCGGAGTCCGAACGCGAGGTTCCCATCCCGGCGATCGATCCAGACAAGCCGTCTCTCCCCGCCGGCGACTATCGCGTGGAGGTCAAGATCGACGTGGGACTGCCCGCGTTGATTGTCGGCGAGACCACGCTCAAGGTTTCCTGAGCGCGTGCGCGCGCCGGCCGCGTCGGTCCTCGTCCTGCTGGTCGCGGCGCCGGCCGAAGCACGCCAACAGGGCTCGATTCAGCTCTCCAGTCAGACGCAGGTCGTTCAGGGCGATTCAGAGCGGCGGGGCACCGAAAATGCGTTCGAACCGGATTTCGGCGTCTCCTTGATCCAGCCGCAGTCCCGCTTCGGCGAGCTGCAACTCGAAGTCCGTGGCACACGTCGAGGCAACGAGCTGCACCTCGGACGTGCGTCATTCGCCGTGAGAGATGCGAAAGCGCGTGGCATCTCGTGGACGTTCGAGGGAGGGGATCTCTACTCGCAGCCTGCACTCGGCGACTACCAGTTCTCGAATCTGAACGCGGCGTCGCTGACGTTGAACGGCGCGGCGGTCACGGCGAAGACTCAGAAAACCACAACACAGGTCGTTGGCGGACGGACAACGGCGTGGCGCAACATCTTTGGAACCGATCCAGACACGCTGGGACAGTCGCTTGCATTCGCGCGCAGCAGCTACCAGCACAACCCGCGGCTGCAGCTGAACGCGCGCGGCGCGCGCGTTCGCACGTCGAACTTGAAGGAGTTCGCGCGGACGATCGATGCAAGTGAGCAGGCGGGGGGCGGCACGCGCCTGGTGTTGACGCCGTCGATTCATGTTGCCGCCGATGGATCGTTCGTGCGCTACCGCGCGACCGGCGCGTTGAAACCGGTGAATGACGCGTCGTATCTCGCCGGCGCCCACTTCCTCCTGTCGCGCGGCTGGTTACAAGTCAATCAGTCGCACTTTTCTCCGGGTGAGTTCCCGGTGCTCAACGCGTCGCTGCAGGATCGCAGCGGTCTGTTCGCGGCCGGCGAGTACGACCTCCTGACTCGCGTGCGCGTGTTTGCCGGATGGGAATCACTCGACACCAACATCCGTCCCTCCGGCGTATCCCTGCTGCGGCCGCAGGCGAGCACGGATCGCGGCTTTGGCGGACTGCGCCTTCAAGTCGGTACGCAATCGAGCGTCTCGCTCCGTCTTGAAGATGGCGGACGCGTATCGAGGCCGATCCGGCCGGCCCTGCCGACCGAGACCACTGGTGCGCCCACGACGAGTGACACCGGCGTCATCTCGGCGGAACTGCAGTCGACGCTCGGCAAGATGACGGCGTTCGCCCGCTACTCGCGCCGCGACAACGTCGACTCTTCGTTCTCGTCGTCGACGTTCACGCAGCACTACACGTCAGGCCAGGCAAACCTGAATCTGTCCAGGCGGACGCAGCTGTTCGGCGTGGCGTCGGTGATCGCCCAGCACGCCGCATCAGGCAGTGCCAGCACGTTCCTGCAGCTGACGGCGGGCGGCCAGCAGCAGGTGTTCCGGGAAGGACTCTTTTTTCGCATTGAAGGGACGGCAAGCCGTAACCACGATCTCACCACGGACGTGCTCACTCCGCGGAACGCTCTGAACGTGGGCCTGAACGGGCAGATCGCGCCGCGAACGACGATTGGCTTCAACATGTACCTGGATCGCGCACCCGCTGGATTTCCCGCTGAGAGGTACGCCTGGCTCGCGCGATCGACGTTTCGCGTCGTGCACTCGATCCCGACCGGAACGACGAGAGTTGCAACCAGATCATCGATCGGCGCCCGAACCACGCGCGGGTCCGGCTCGATCGTGGGCAGCGTGTTCGCAGACTGGAATGCGAATGGACAGCCCGATCCAGGGGAGGGAACGCTCGAGGGCATTCCTGTTGCGGTCGGCACGCTGGCGCACGTGACCACCGCGCGCGATGGGGCGTTCGCATTTCTCAACGTCCCCGCAGGCGCACAGCACGTGTTCCTCGACCTCAATGCCCTTCCGGTCGATTTCGATGCGCCTGCCGCAACCGACCTCCTCGTCGAGATCGGGCGCGGCGATACACGGCGCGTGGTGTTCGGTCTCATTCCGCTCGGCAGCATCCAGGGACGCGTGATAGAGGATTCAAACAAGAACGGGGAGATCGATCCGGAGGAACCTCCGGTTGAAGGGGCCGTGCTCACGCTGGACGGGGGAATGCGATCGGTGTTGGCGCGAAAGGGACGATTCCGCTTCGATGCGGTTCGGAGCGGCGATCACCGGGTCGAGTTGCTGAAGGAGTCGTTGCCGGAAGGATCGACTGTCGTAGGTGGCAATGAGCGCGCGACACCGGTGACGCGCGAGCAACCGCAACCGAGCGTCACGTTCCTGGTCGCAATCGAGAAACGTCCCGAAGTGCGGAAGGTGTTCCCACCGAAGATCGGCGCCAAGGCGCAGCCAGCAGCGAATCCGCCAATCGTTGCTGCGAAGGCGTCGCCGACACCGAATGCTCCGCCCATCGCCGCGTCCGCGCACCGGCCCGTCACGACCGCAGGGCTTTACACGATTCAGATCGCCGCGTTGAACGACGCCTTGCGTGCACGCGCGATCGTCGAGGAATTGAAAACCGCCGGCTTCGCCGCGTATCTGCTCGAACCGCCGTCAACGGATCCGAATGCGCCGTATCGGATTCGCGTTGGTCGATATCCAACACGCGTGGCGGCCGAGCAGATCGCGGCACAGTTGGAAGCGCGGACCACCAACAAACCGTGGATCACGCAAGCGAGATAGTTCTCGAAACTACGGGGTGGACAGTACGAAGCGCACGGGCATCATGTAGCGCCCTGCCGCGTTCGCGCGCATCTTGAAGAGGATTCGTCCCTGACGCCGTCCGCTGCCGCACCAGCGTCCGGCCACCGACGCGGCTCGCGCATCGATAGCGCCCGCCAGCATGCCCTCACCCTGGCCGGCAAACGTGGTGGACGAAGACACTGCCTGCGCCGCGAGCCCTTGATGGTTCGTCTGCCGGATCGGCTCAACGGTCAAGACGACGTCAGCGCCCGCTGGTACTCGCGCGGCGGCGGTGAAGTCGATTGAGGCGGTCGCCTCGCCGCCAGGCTCGACCACATCGAAGCGGAGGACCTGGCTCGAAACCTTGAGCGACGTCCTCGACGCGACATGGACGTTTACGGTGACGCTCGCCGTCGCTGTCTCGGCCGCACTGGCGTCCGAGGTGGCCAGGCTCAACCCGAGTACAAGCGACGTGAGCGCCGCAGGGAGCGTGCGCATTGCTGGGGTGCCGCGATCTTACGAGCCCAGCCGTTTCTGGCCAATGCCTTGAGAGACACAGGTCGAGACGACAGCAGCTGACAACTGGCGACATCCGGATACGAAAGCTGCCGTCGCCTGCGGTTATGGACAGCCGGGCTGCGGCCGGGAAGGGTCCGTACCGTGTGCTAAAATAATACCGCCGTGAAGCCCTAACCGATTGACAGTGTGCAGTTTGCGGTAAGCACTTCCCTTGATCCAGCTTTCGACCCTGAGTAAATCATTCGGCGACCGCGTCCTGCTCGACAGCGTCACGTGGCAAATCGACGACCGCGAACGCGTCGGCCTCAGCGGGCCAAACGGGGCGGGCAAGACGACGCTCCTGCGGATGCTGGCGGGACTGGACGAGCCGGATGGCGGACTGATCGTGAAGCCAGCAGGGCTCACCATCGGATATCTGCCGCAGGATGGCCTCGTCCACAGCGGACATACGCTGCGCGAAGAAGCATCGCTCGCGTTCAAGCCGCTGCTCGACCTGCGCGCTGAGATCGCGCAACTCGAAGAGCGCCTCGGCGACGACGACGAATCCGAGGCGGATCATGAGGCAATGCTGACGCGCTACGCGGAGCTCCAGGAGACATTCCGGCGCAGCGAGGGTTACAGCATCGAGCTGAAGGTGACGACGGTGCTGCGCGGGCTTGGCTTCTCCGAAGCAGACCTCGACAAGCGCACCGAGACGTTCTCCGGCGGATGGCAGATGCGCATCGCGCTGGCGCGGCTGCTGCTCGGACGACCGGGGCTGCTGCTGCTCGACGAGCCGACGAACCATCTCGATCTCGATGCGCGCAACTGGCTCGAGGAATACCTCACGTCATATCCCCACGCGGTCATCCTGGTTTCGCACGATCGCTTCTTTCTCGACGCCGTCGTCACGCGCATTACCGAGATCGGCCTGCGAACGCTGACGGATTACGTCGGGAACTACTCCGCTTACATCAAAGAACGCGACGCGCGGATGGAGCGTCTCCGGCAGCAGAAACACGAGCAGGACGAAGAGCTCGAGCGCATGCGCGCGTTCATCAACCGGTTCCGCTACCAGGCGACGAAAGCCGCGCAGGTACAGAGCCGGATCAAGATGCTCGAGAAGATCGTCCCGATCGAGATCCCGCCCGAACGAAAGCGCGTGCACTTTCATTTCCCGCAGTGCCAGAAGAGCGGCCGAACGGTGCTCGATCTGAAGCACGTGCGGAAGACCTACGGCACGCAGCGTGTCTTCGCCGACGTGAACCTGCACATCGAGCGTGGCGATCGCATCGCGCTGCTTGGACCCAACGGTGTCGGCAAGTCAACGCTGATGCGGATGTTGTCGGGGGTCGAAGCGCCGGACACGGGCATGCGGACCGAGGGTCACCAGGTGGTGATGCAGTACTTTGCGCAGGACGAAGCGGCGCGGCTGGATCCCACGCTTACGGTGTACCAGACGCTCGCGGGGGACTCTCCGATCCACATGGTCCCCCACATCCGGACGATCCTCGGTGGGTTCCTCTTCTCCGGTGACGACATCGAGAAGCCGGTGCGGGTGCTCTCCGGAGGTGAACGCACGCGACTCGCCGTCGCGCGCATGCTGCTCCGTCCGGCCAACACGCTGCTGCTCGACGAGCCGACGAACCATCTCGACCTGGATTCGAAGGACGTCCTTCTCGAAGCGCTCGAGGATTTCGGCGGCACGCTGATCTTCGTCTCGCACGATCGCTACTTCGTCGACAGGCTCGCGACGAAGGTCATCGACATCGCCCACGGCGACGCCGTCGTCTATCCGGGGAACTACGAAGAGTTTCTCTGGAGCAAGAAGAACCGCGAGGCTGTGCAGACCGCACCGCCGGCTCCAGCACCGCGAACGGCGCCACAGAACGAAAAGGAACTCCCGGCATAATCAAGACCCCAGCCCGTCTCCTACGAGGAGAAAAAGCGGACAGATTCGGAGCAGCGGCGCCTGCGCAAGCAGGCGGAATCCCGCCAGCGGCGGATCCAGGACCTCGAAAGCCGTATTGCCGAGCGTGAGCAGGCCATCAAGGACCTCGAGTCGACGATGTCGGCCCCGGGGTTCTACGAGAACCACGACGCCGCCAAACCGGTCATCGACCGGCATCAGACTCTGATGTGGGAAGTCGGAGACCTGATGCATCAGTGGGAAACGCTTCAGTCAGAGACAGAAGTGTAACAGAAGTGTAATCGGCGCTCAAAATTGTTACAGGCTCAACCATTCGAGAGCCTCCCACCTCACCTGTTTTCCGCAGGATTTCGCAGATCCGCCCTGGATCCTGCAGGGCATACCGTTTGCCCCTGCGAGCCTAGCTCGAGCATCCCGAACTGTGCGTGTCTCCGTTCCGATTACGGCGGCAGCGGCGCTTTTCCCGGGGCTCGACATCTTATCTGTAACATGCAAAAGAGCTTGGCTCGACAGGCCGGGGCACTTACAATTATGTCGCCCGAGCTCCTCCCGGGGTTCGAGGCTCCCTTGATGCCGAGCAAAACGACTCGCGTCCGGCGGAAACCGTCGGCCCCGCGCGGGGCGCGCCGTAAAACGCCCGCGCGCAAGCCACCTGGACGCAAGCTGGCTGACGCGGCGGTTGTGCCGGAGGGCTTTTACCGCGACCTCGTCTGGAACCTTCGGAACGGCGTGGTCGCGATCACGCGCGACGGCCGCGTTGCCGTCATGAATGAGATCGCATACCGCGTGCTCGGCCTCAAGCCCAGGCAGTCCGACATCGGCCGTCCGTTCTCGGAAGTGTTGAAGGAAGTGCCGGACGTCTGCCGCATTGTCGGAGGGGCTTTCGATATCTCCCACCTTCCCAACCGCGCCGAGCTGCGGCTGAAGCGAACCGGGAAGGTCATCGGTTACACGCTGTCGCACGTGCGCGACAAGCGCGGCCGCGTGGCCGGCGCCACGTTATTCTTCAAGGATCTGACCCGCGTCGAGCAACTTGAAGAGCGCGAGCGGTTGCGCGATCGGCTCGCGGCGCTCGGGGAAATGGCCGCGGCGATCGCCCACGAAGTGAAGAACCCGCTCGCGGGGATCGAAGTGATGGCGGGGATCCTCAAGCGTCAGCTGCTCGACTCGCCCGACGCGCAGACGATTCTCGGCGACATCATCAAAGAAGCCAAGATGGCAAACGCCATCGTGCTCGAGGTCCTCGAGTTCGTGCGTCCCATCCGCCTGCAAGTCGAGAACATCGCGGTCTCCGATGTCGTGCGCGATGCCGTTTCGATGGCGGAAACCCACGCACCCAAAGGAAGAGTCCAGGTCCGGGTATCGGTGCCCGAGAACCTGCCGCCAATCCAGGGCGATCCGCACCAGTTGCGGCAGATCTTCACCAACCTCGTCACCAACGCCTTTGAAGCGATGACGGGCGGCGGACAGGTGGAGATCGTCGCGGCGGCGCTCGCGGGCGAAGAGCCCGCGCCCGGCGTGGACAACGCCGGCCCAATGGTGCAGATCGCGGTCACGGATGACGGCCCCGGCGTGCCGCCGGAGGTCATGGATCGCATCTTCAGCCCCTTCTTCACCACCAAGCCGCAGGGTTCGGGGCTGGGGCTGGCGATCGTCCGCAAGATCGTCGATGCGCATGACGGCCGCATCGATGTTGGCACGCGCCCCGGAGGCGGCACGCTCTTCCGCGTCACGTTGCCCGTCAAGACCCAGCACGAGCTGTTTGGATAGGGAGAGGAGTCTATGGGACGGATTCTTGTCGCCGACGATCACGACTCGCTCAGACGCGGGATCGTTCGGGCGTTGTCAGACGCGCATCACGAAGTTGACGAGGCGCCGAACGGCAACGTCGCAATCGAGCGGCTTCACGAAGGCCAGTACGATGTCGTGCTGAGCGATCTCAAGATGGGCGGCAGTGACGGGCTCGACGTGTTGCGCACGGCCAAGTCGCTTCACCCGACCACCGCCGTGATCCTCATGACGGCGTTCGGATCGGTGCACACGGCAGTCGAAGCGATGAAGATCGGCGCGTTCGACTACGTGCAGAAGCCGTTCGAGATCGAGGAGATGGAGCTCAAGGTCGAGAAGGCCATCGAGCACCGCCGTCTCAAGCACGAGATCGAGTACCTCCGTCACACGCAGCAGGACATCTACGACTTCGACCGCATCGTCGGCGCGAGCGGCGCGCTGCAGTCGGTGCTCGCGATCGTGAAGAAGGTCGCCAAGAGCAACACGACGGTCCTCATCCGCGGCGAAACGGGAACGGGTAAGGAGCTCATCGCCGGCGCGATCCATCACAACTCGCTGCGCGCGGGACGTAATTTCGTCAAGGTCAATTGCGCGGCGCTGCAGGAGAACCTGCTCGAGTCCGAACTGTTCGGTCACGAGAAGGGGGCGTTCACCGGCGCGGACAAGCAGCGCGTCGGGCGCTTCGAACAGGCGGACGGCGGCACGCTGTTCCTCGACGAAGTCGGCGACATGAGCGCGAACACGCAGGCAAAAATCCTGCGCGTGCTCCAGGAGCACGAGTTCGAGCGCCTCGGCGGCACGCGCACGCTGCGTGTCGACGTCCGCGTCATCACGGCAACGAACCGCAACCTGCCGCAAATGGTGGCGAGCGGCCAGTTCCGCGAGGACCTCTACTACCGGCTGAACGTCGTGTCGATCGACATGCCGCCTCTGCGCGAGCGCAAGGACGACATCCCGCAGCTCGCAGGATTCTTCCTGCGCCGGTTCGCCGGCGAATTGAAGAAGAAGGTCGACGGCTTGTCGCCCGACGCGCTCAAGCTGTTGATGCGCTACAACTGGCCGGGCAACATCCGTGAGCTCGAGAATGCGATCGAGCGCGCGATCCTCCTGACGGAAGGTCCGCAGCTGACGAACACGGACCTGCGCCTCGGTGAACTGTCGACCAGCGCACCGTCGAGCGATGGCAGCCCGGTCGTGAAAATCCCGCCCACCGGCATTCCGCTCGAAGAGATCGAGCGGCAGGCGCTCATCGAGGCGCTGAAGATGTCGAACTGGGTGCAGAAGGACGCCGCGGAGCTGCTGGCGATCAGCCCGCGCGTGATGAACTACAAGATCAAGACGCTCGCAATCGAGTATCCGAGAGGGCGCCGGATCGTCGAACCGCAGCCAGCATAGGACTCAAGGCTCAAAGACTCAGGGCTTAAGCCGGCTCACGTGTCGAACCGGCTTAGCGCCCTGAGCCGCCATAAGCCATGAGTGATAAGCCCTGAGCCGTTACTGCCGGTTCTTTCGCGGCGCGATCGAGAGACCGGCGATATCGAATCCGCCGGAACCCAGGCGATCGATGTTGCTCCCCACCGTCCAGCACTTGGTCACCGTCAGGAACAACGTCGCGTTCTTCCGCGGCGCGAACAACCGTACGTCTGCCAGCCGCACGCTCATTCCCCACGTATAGCCCACGCGGATCTGCCGGGAACCCCTGCCATCGGGGACCGAGAGCAGCAGGACGCCAGGAGGGCCGAAGAACTGCACGCGGCCGACATCGACAAGGCTGATGTGCGAACCGACGAGTCCGTAGAACCGCACGTCCGATGACGTGGTCGTCCAGAGTCCGTCGAGGTGCACGCGTGAGAGAAACGACGTCTTCGTCAGCTTCTCTTTGCTGGCACGGGCGGTCTGCGTCTGCTGCTGAATCGCCTGCGCTTTCGGATCCATCGATCGGCTCGCGAGGAGGCGGCACGCCTCCGCTAATCTCGGCGGCAGCAGCGAGAGCGATGCTTCATCGCGCCCCGTGCACACGCGGTCGAGCCACTCGGGCGGCGCTGGCTGCGGACGCCGCACAATGATGCGACCATACGCATCGTGCGCTGGTGAATTGGGCCAGCGCTTTTCGTCGCGCTGCCACTTCGCCATGTCGTCGATCCACTGCTCGAGCTCCTGCAGTTGGTCTTCGGAGAGCTGAAGCGGACGACTGATCGAGATCTGAATCGGCGTGGACGGAAGAAGTGGTGCGTCCTGCGCGGTCGCGACGCGGCCGGTCAGCAGGAGACACTCGAACGCTAACGCAACCCGCAGCAGCCTGCGCATCGTCCGTCTCCGGGAGACACCCGGTTGGGGAGGCGATCATGCTGCCCCCAGAGGTCCCCGTCAAGTGACGATTTCCGTCAGGCCTTCGGGTGGGCTTTTCTGTAAGTATCGAGCAGCTGGGCGGCGTTGACGTGCGTGTAGCGTTGCGTCGTGCTCAGGCGTGCGTGGCCGAGGAGCTCCTGGATGGCGCGCAGGTCAGCTCCTGCCTCGAGCAGATGCGTGGCGAAGGAGTGGCGTAAGGCATGCGGACTGATGCCGAAACGGGTGCTGCAGGCGGCGACGTAGCGTCGCACGAGCTTATCGACACCGCGCGTCGACAGCCGGCTTCCCTGGTAGTTCAGGAACAGCGGTTCACGGCCGCGGTTAGTCCGCAGAACGGGAGACTTTCGAGCGGCCGGTGCTCGTAACGTCTCGCGATCGGCCAGCCACGCGCGTAATGCCTCAGCCGCCGTTCGATTGAAGGGAACGATCCGCTCTTTGCGCCCCTTGCCGAGCACGCGGACCACGCGTCCAGAGAGGTTGACGTCATCCAGATCCAGACTAACCAGCTCGCTCAAGCGCAGACCCGATGCGTAGAACAGCTCGAGGATCGCCTTGTCGCGGCGGCCGAGTGGATCGCTGGTATCCGGCATCTCGAGGAGTTTCGACATTTCGTCGACGGCAAGGTGCGCGGGGATGCGCTGCTCGCGCTTCGGAGTGCCGACGAGTGCGGCGGGGTCGCCCTCGAGGAGGCCTTCACGGCGGAGATAGCGGCCGAATGCGCGAATCGCGGACAGCTTGCGCGCCGCCGACGCCTTGGAATTGCCCCGGCGATTCAGATCGCCCAGGAAGGCGCGCGCGTTCAGATGGTCGAGGTCCGCCGGCGTCAGGTCGGAGACACGACGATCGAGATGCGAGGCAAGAAACGCCAAGTACTGCGACAAATCGCTGTCGTAGGCGCGCACCGTGTGCGCCGACGCGTTCTCGTTCAGACGGAGGTGTTCGAGAAAGTCTTTGAGGTGCTCTCTAACCACAGATCCAGATCCTTCAGCGCACGCTCGGAGACCGCGATCTTCCGGTCCTGCTTCTTCCGCGGCGCCTTGTCGAGCGGCGGCAGCAGGCCGAACGCGATATTCGATGGCACATAGTGTTTCGGATCCGCGTGTGAGGCGTAATAGGCCAGTGCCCCGATCGCGGTCGTCCGCGGTGGGGCTGACGGCTGGTCGCCGAGCACCAGCGCCGCCGCATTCCGGCCGGCGATGAGACCAGACGCGGCGGACTCCACGTAGCCCTCGACGCCGGACATCTGGCCGGCGAAGAAGAGATCCTCGCGGACACGGGTCTGCCAGGTTTCACGCAGTACCGTTGGGGAATTCACGTACGTGTTGCGGTGGATCATGCCAAAGCGCACGAACTCCGCCTGTTCGAGACCGGGAATCAGCCGGAGCACGCGCGCCTGCTCTCCCCATTTCATTTGCGTTTGAAAGCCGACGAGGCTGAAGTGATCGCCCGCGATGTTGTCCTGGCGGAGCTGGACGATGGCGTACGCCTCGCGTCCGGTTCGGGGATCGGGAAGGCCGACGGGCTTCATGGGGCCAAACCGGAGCGTGTCGACGCCGCGCGACGCCATCACCTCGATCGGCAGGCAGCCCTCGAAGAACTTCGCCTGATCGAACTCGTGGAGCGCCGCTTTCTCCGCCGCCACGAGCGCGTCGTAGAAGCGCTCGTACTCCTCCTTCGTGAACGGGCAGTTGAGATAGTCTCCCTCGCCGTCATCGACGCCGCAGGCGGGGTTGGCTGTCCCCTTTTTTTGCGAAAAAAGGGGGCTGTCCCCTTTTTTTGTATGTTGGCTGTTCGATCCGGGCGAAGTGTGGGTGTCCCCGTTTCGGAGGCTCCGCCCCCAGCGGGACGCGCGGAAGACTTTCGACCGATCGATTGATTCCGCGAGGACGATGGGGCTGATCGCGTCGTAGAAGTAGAGATGATCGCTGCCGACAAGTGACGCGATGTCGGAAGACAGGGCGTCCGACGTCAGCGGACCTGTTGCGAGAATGACGGGACCGTCGACGTTGGTTGGGATTCGCGTGATCTCTTCACGGCGGATTGAGATCAATGGATGCGACGCGATCGCCGCGGTGACGTGCGATGAAAAACGCTCGCGATCGACGGCAAGCGCGGCGCCCGCAGGCACGCGTGTCTCGTCAGCCGCCCGCATGACGAGCGACCCGAGCCGCCGCATCTCTTCCTTCAGCAGTCCGACGGCGTTATCGAGCTTGTCGCCGCGGAAGGAATTACTGCAGACGAGCTCCGCAAGACCATCCGTCTTGTGGACGGCCGTCGGGCGAACAGGCCGCATCTCGTAGAGCGTGACGTGCACGCCACGCGACGCGACCTGCCAGGCAGCTTCGCTGCCGGCAAGTCCGCCTCCGACGATATGAACACGAGCCACGACTCTATTATGCCGGAGTCAGCTCCTCCGACCGCACGTACGAGCATTCTTCGTTGTTGCAAATGAGCTGACGTCCGTGCCGCTTCGTGATCTTTTCCACCAGGAACGGCGCCCCACAATCCGGGCACTTCTCCGGAACCGGACGGTTCCACAGCGTGAAGTCGCAGTCCGGATAGTTCGCGCATCCAAAGAAGACTTTGCCGCGCCGCGACTTCCGCTCGACGATGTCTCCGCCGTCCTTCGGGCAGAGCACGCCCGTGGACTTCTGCTTCACGTACTTGCAAGTCGGATAGTTGCTGCACGCGGTGAATTCGCCGAAGCGCCCCTGCTTCAGCACGAGGTTCGACTCGCACTTCGGGCACTTCTCCTCGAGGATCTGATCCGGCTTCGCCGCGGTCATGCCCTGCTTGGTGGTAATGATCTTCCTCGTCGTCTTGCACTCGGGATAGCCAGTGCAGGCGAGGAACTGTCCGAAGCGGCCACGCTTGACGACCATCGGCTTGCCGCAATTCTCGCAAGCCTCTTCGATCTCTCCCTCGGCGCCGGCCTCCGGCGTCTCGAGCTCGCGCGTGTTCTCGCACTCGGGATAACCGCTGCACGCGAGGAAGAGGCCGAACTTGCCGGCCTTGATCACCATCGGCTTGCCGCACTTGTCGCACGCGATCGGAGGATCCGGCTCGTATCCCTCCTTGAGATTGAGCATCTCCTTGGCGGCGCGCTTGAGATCCTTCTGGAACTTCTTGTAGAAGCTCGAAAGCGTCGACTCGTAGTCGGACGCTCCCTGCTCGATCTTGTCGAGATCCTCTTCGAGCTCGCGCGTGTAATTGACGTCGAGGATGTCGTCGAACACCGGGCTGAGCAGCTTCTCGACCAGCATCCGGCCGAGCATCGTCGGCTTGAAGCGGCCTTCCAGCTTGTTCACGTACTCGCGCGCCTGGATGACGGTGATGATCGAGGCGTACGTGCTCGGACGGCCGATCCCGTTCTCTTCCAGCGCCTTGACGAGCGTTGCTTCGCTGTAGCGCGGTGGCGGCTGCGTGAATTTCTGCTCCGGCTTCAGCTCGCGCAACGCGAGCTGGTCTCCCTGTGCCAGCGGCGGCAGGATTCCCGCGGCTTCATCATCTTCCGCCGACGTGGCGTCCGGCCCTGGTCCGGTCCGTTCATCCGTCGCGGGCGCGGCCGCTTCCTGGTTGTAGACCGCCATCCATCCGGCGAACTTCGGAACAGATCCTTTCACTCTGAAAAGATACGAATCCCGCTCCGAGCCCGTGGAAGGCGTCGCCGCGATGTCGACGGTCGTTTCATCGAACGTCGCAGGTGGCATCTGCGACGCCACGAAACGGTTCCAGATCAACTTATAAAGGTAGTACTGATCGTGCGTGAGATGCGCGCGCACGGCGTCGGGCGGGTACTGCGCCGACGTCGGCCGAATCGCTTCGTGTGCATCCTGCGCGTCCGCCTTCGCTCGGTAGTAGTTCGGTTTCTCCGGTATGAAGTCCGGCCCGTACGTCTCGCCGATGAACTCGCGCACCTCGGTGAGCGCCTGATCGGCGACGCGCGTCGAGTCGGTTCGCATGTAGGTGATGAGACCAACGGATCCTTCGCCCGGCAACTCGACGCCTTCGTAGAGTTGCTGCGCGATCATCATCGTCTTCTTCACCGGGAAGCGCGATGCCTGCTGCAGCTTGCTCGTAATGAACGGCGGAACGGCCCCTTTCTTCCGCTCCTTCGTCGTCACCGATTCGACGACCCAGCGCGCCTGCTTGAGATCGGCGACGGCGGCATTTGATTCCGCCTCGTTGGTGATCTTGAAGTTCGCGCCGTTCTTCTTGAGCAGCTTTGCGTCGAATTCCGGCGGTACCGGACCTGCGAGGCGTGCGGTGAGGTTCCAGTATTCTTCGGGCACGAACGCCTCGATCTCGCGCTCGCGATCGCACACAAGCTTCAGTGCAACTGACTGCACGCGTCCAGCGCTCAAGCCGCGACGCACCTTGTCCCACAGCAGCGGGCTGATCTTGTAGCCGACCAGGCGATCCAGCACGCGTCGCGCCTGCTGTGCATCGACCAGCTTCTTGTCGATGCTCGTCGGCTTTTCGAGCGCCGACAGCACGCCCCGCTTCGTGATCTCGTTGAACATCAGGCGGCGGATCTTCTTACGGTTGCCGCTGCCCAGTTCCTCAGCGAGGTGCCAGCCGATCGCTTCGCCCTCGCGATCGGGGTCGGTCGCGACAAAAATCTCGTTCGCCTTCTTGGCTTCGTCCTTCAGCTCCTTGAGCACTTTCTTGCGGCTGGCGATCACCTCGTACGAGGGCTCGAAGCCTTCGTCGACGTCCACGCCGAGTTTGCTCTTGGGCAGATCGCGGACGTGCCCCATCGAGGCCACGACCTTGTAATCCTTACCGAGATACTTGTTGATGGTCTTCGCCTTGGCTGGCGATTCCACCACCACGAGTGACTTTGCCATATCGTTTCGTTTCCGGCGCCAGGCCTACCGACCCGGCTTACACCTATGTAATACCGTAGCGCCCTCCGGGAGTCCGCACCAACCGCCCCTGCATCTCCCATTCTGTTATACGGGCCAGCAGGCGAGGTCCAGGAAGCGCGAAAATTGTCGCCAGCGCGTCGAGATCGTAAGTCTCCCCCCGCGCCAGCCGATCGAGTAAAGGGTCTGGTTTCTGTAAATTACGTCGCTCAGCCACGTGGACGCCGACCCCCGGCCAGCCCAGCCCTTCCAAAATATCGTCCGCCGTTTCAACGACCTTTGCGCCGTCCTTCAGAAGGGCATGCGAGCCGCGGTTCCGGCCGCTGAGCACGCTTCCAGGCACCGCCATCACCTCTCGCCCCTGTTCCAGGGCATACCGGGCGGTGATCAGGGACCCGCTCTTTTCCGAAGCTTCGACGACGAGAACGGCCAGCGAGATCCCACTGATGAGCCGGTTGCGCAGCGGGAAGTGCTCCGGCAACGGCGGGGCACCAGGCCCGAGCTCGCTCACCAAGACCCCGGTTTTACAGATACTTACGGCCAAATCCGCATGCTCCGGTGGATAGATCCTGTCGAGGCCGGATCCAAGCACCCCGATCGTGGTGCCTCCGGCCGCAAGAGTGCCACGATGTGCGGCGCCGTCGACGCCACGCGCCAGGCCGCTGACGACCGCGAGGCCGCGGTCGGCGAGTTCTCCCGCCAGCCGGCTCGCCACTTCGAGCGCGTATGAGCTCGCTGCACGCGATCCCACGATGGCCACGGCGGGTCGTGAGAGCGCCGCGACACTTCCCTTGGCCCACAGCACCGGCGGCGGATCCGGAATCGCCCGCAACAGCGGCGGATAGGCGTCGTCGTCGAGTCGCAGCGCTTCGATCCCGGACGCGGCGCCCGCCGCCAATAAACCGTCGGCGGATCGGCGCGCCTCGTCCGCGACGGAGCCGACGTCGGCATCCGGCGCGCAGACAAAAATCGCGTCTTCGAGCGTTACAGAACCGCCCGAATGCTCCCGCAGCTCCTTGAAAACTGCGGCGGCACGAGCACGACTGATGCCGGGAAGCGTTGAGAGGGCTACGGCGGACCGAAGATCCATGCGCGCTCTTCAGCGGTCGCGCAGCCAGGAAGGGCCAAAACGCCCAAGGGGCCGCGCCGCCCGCACTTGCAGGTGGCCCGACCCCTCTGTCCTTATTATAGGCCTCTGCTGTCTCCAGTCGCAAACGCCAGCCTTACGTAGTGCGTCCACTCTTTACCTGATGCGGCGCGATTGTCGCGGTTTTTTGGGCGTTGGCGACGCGTTGCGCGTGGTACGTGCATTGCTGGTATAGTGGGCCACAATTCCATGCCGCGACAGCTTCTGGCGTGTACTTTCGTTCTGCTGATCTTCGCTCCAGCCGCGCTCGCAAACGGACGTTCGGACGCGAAGACGCAGGTCGAGTTCGGTATCAAGGTCGCGCAAAACGGACTCTGGAACGAGGCACTCTACCGCTGGCAGAAGGCGGTGCAGATCGATCCGACGTATGCGGCCGCATGGAACAATCTGGCGATTGCGTTCGAACACGAGGGGCGTTTCGAGGAAGCGAACCAGGCGTACGAAAAGGCGCTGCAGCTCGACCCGAAGAACCTCCTCATTCGTCAGAACTACGATCTCTTCAAAGAAATCAATGACCGCACGAAGCGCCGGCGCGCTCGCTAGTCTCGTCGTCCTCTGCGCCATCGCGATCGCGGGGTGCTCGGGGTTCTACGAGATTCCGATTGAAACCCCGATCCAGCCGAAGATGGACGTGACGGGCTTCCAGCGCGTGCTGGTGGCCGGCTTCATCAGCGGCGGCAGCGACGATGTGGATGCGAACCTCGAGACCGTCCGTCTGCTGCGCAGCCAGTTGCGGACGAAATCGCCGCTGCGCGTGATTGAAGCCGACGTGCTGCCGCTCGCCGAGATCGCCGTCGAACAGAATCAGAACCGCGAACACCCGGCACCGAACGCGCAGACGGACGGCATCCAGCCGGTTGGGCAGTTGCCCAGCGGCGCGTCCGCCCAGCCCTCGACGCCGTCGGCGCCGGCCGCGCCATCGGCCGCGGATCCCAAGGAACCAAAGATCAAGAACGACAAGGACCTGCAGAAATACGACAAGATTTTTGCGGACGCCGCGTACTGGCGAAAGCTCGGCGAGGAATATCAGAGTCCTCTCATCGTCACCGGCACGGTGCTGTTTACGCCGCACCAGTCTGCCGGCTTCGTGACGCAGAACCGCGAGGTCTACGACTCGTTCGGACGCCGCAGCGTGATCCCTGTGCGCACGTACCAGGAGCGCAAGGGGTTCATTCTCGAGCCGCGGTTCATCTTCATCGACGGCCGCACAGGTGCGACGCTGTATTCAGAGAAGTTCCACGAGGAAGTGCTCTACAACGCGCAACAGAACACGCCCGCACTCTCGTCCTACTTCGAGCTGATGGACCGCCTGATGCCGAGCTTCCTCAGCACGCTAAGTGCCCAGAAAATCCGCGGCACGCGGGTGCTGCTGAAGTAACCGGCTCAGCACTCAGGGCTTAGGGCTCAAGGCGTTCATGGCGTGAGCCGAAGCGGCCCTAAGAAGGCCCTGAGCCCTAAGTCTTGAGCCCTAAGCCATTTCCTGCTAATCTAGAGTTTTGCCTCCCCCCATCAAGGAGACGGTAGAGGTGTTCGCAATCATCCAGAGCGGCGGCCGCCAGGTGAAGGTCACCCCGGGCGCGGTGATCGAAGTGGACCGCTTCGAGGCCCAGCCGGGCGCAACAGTCAGCATCGACCGCGTGCTGTTCCTCGAAAAGGACGGCGGCGAGGTGCTCACGGGGTCGCCCTACGTGGCGGAAGTCAAGGTGCTCGGCGTCGTCGACGGCGAGTCGCGGGGCCCGAAGATCCGCGTATTCAAGAAGAAGCGCCGCAAGGGGATGCGCCAGACGAAGGGCCATCGGAGCATGTTCACGCGCGTCCGCATCACAGACATTCAGGTGTGAGTCCGGGTTCAGCCGGACAGGTCAGTATCATGGCTCATAAAAAAGGTCAGGGCAGTTCCCGCAACGGGCGCGACAGCAACTCGCAGCGGCTCGGCGTCAAGCGGTTCGACGGCAACATCGTCACGGGTGGATCGATCCTCGTGCGGCAGCGCGGCCGCCGGTTCCGTCCGGGCCTCAACGTCGGCCTCGGCAAGGACGATACGCTCTTTGCAAAGATCGACGGTCGTGTGAAGTTCACCGACCACGGAGCACGCGGCCGCGTGATCTCCGTTCATCCGCTCGAGTCGTAACACGCCGGCAGTTGGCAGTCTGCCGTTGACTGCCGACTGCGGACTGCTGACGGCAGATGTTTGTTGACGAGGTCGAAATCCACGTCGCAGCGGGCCACGGGGGCCGCGGCGCGATGAGTTTCCGCCGCGAAAAGTTCGTCCCGCGCGGCGGTCCCAACGGCGGCGACGGCGGACCCGGTGGCAACGTCTATCTCGTTGCCAATCCCAATCTCAATACGCTCCTCAATTACCGCTTTCAGAAAGAGTTCGCGGCCGGCCGCGGCGCACACGGCGAAGGCTCGAACAGGACGGGGCGAAGCGGCGCCGACACCACGCTCGAAGTTCCGGTCGGCACGGCAGTCTTCGAGCGACAGGGGGACGACTTCGTCCAGGTCGCGGATCTCACGCATCCGGACGAGCGCGTGCTGATCGCGAAGGGCGGTCTGGGCGGCCGCGGCAACGCTACGTTCGCGACGTCCACCAATCGCGCGCCGCGGCGCGTAGAGCCAGGACTCCCAGGTGAAGAAAAGGATCTTCGACTCCACCTGAAGCTCCTGGCCGATGTCGGCCTCGTCGGGTATCCCAACGCCGGCAAGTCCACGCTGATCTCGCGCATCAGCGCAGCGAAACCAAAGATCGCCGACTATCCGTTCACCACGCTCGCGCCGAATCTTGGGGTCGTCAGTCTCAGCGACGATCGCACGTTCGTGGTCGCGGACGTTCCGGGGCTTATTGAAGGGGCCCACCAGGGCAGCGGACTCGGACATCGCTTCCTCAGCCATCTCGAACGCACCAAGATTCTCGTTCACCTCGTGGATGTCTCGTCCGCATCAGGACGCGATCCGGTGGACGACTTCGAGATCATCTCGCGCGAGCTCGCGTTGTTCCCGGGACGAGACGGCTCGGGCGAACGGCTTCAGGACAAGCCATTGATTGTCGCTGCGAACAAGATCGATGCGCTCGACGACCCGTCTCGTCTCGGGCGGCTCACGGAGCATTTGCGGACGAAGGGCATTCCGCTCTACGCTGTTTCAGCGGCCACGGGAGACGGATTGCCCGCGCTCCTCGAGGCGATGTGGAAACAGGTGAACGCGAGGCAGACAACTCAGGCCATGCCGACGCCGGACCTCGAAGCTCGGACCTCGGACCTCGACCCTCGGACCTCGGACCTCGGCATTCCGTCCTCCAAAAACGCGTGAGCGCACGAATCGGCATCCTGGGCGGCACGCTGGATCCGATTCACTGCGGACACCTCGAAGCGGCAACGGCCGTGCGCGGCGCACTGCAGCTCACCGAGGTGCTTATTCTTCCCTCGCGGGTCCCGCCGCACCGGCCGGTGCAGCCGGTCGCATCTCCGTTCCATCGTTTTGCCATGACGGCACTCGCGGTCAACGGCGTGGCAGGACTGGTGGCGAGCGATGCGGAACTGTGCGTGTCCGGGCCGTCGTACACGGCCGACACGCTGGATCGTCTGCACGCGAGCGGTCTCGCCAGATCGCAAATCTTCTTCATCACGGGCGCCGACGCGTTTGCGGAAATCGCCACATGGCACCGATACCCCGAGGTGCTCGACCTCGCGCACTTCGTCGTCGTCTCGCGACCCGGGCACCTGATGGACGAAATGCGTCGGCGACTGCCGGCCTTGTCGGGACGCATCCGTCTTGCTAGCGAATCGCCGCGCGCGGATGCCGCGGCAGATCGCATTCCGTCGATTTTTCTGCTGGAAACCCCGACGCCTGATGTGTCGTCCACGATGATTCGTGAGCGGCTGCGGCGCGGCGAATCCGTTACGGGCCTCGTCCCGCCGGCCGTGGAACGCCATATTCAACAGCACCAGCTCTATCGCGCGGCCGTTCGCGCCGATGCCGACTTGAGAACGGCAGATCAGTTGCATGGCCAAAACTGAAAAGCGCCGCACCACCACGGTGAAGAAAACGGGCAGTTCGACAAAGTCACCTCGAGCGCAGACGAAGGGCGACAAGGCTCACGGCAGGCTCACCGGCGATGTCGCCAGGGCCGTGCGCGCGGCGCTCGACAAGAAGGCGAGCGACGTCGTCGTTCTCGATCTGCGGCATACGCCCGCCTTCACTGATTTCTTTCTCCTGTGCTCGGGACAGAACGCGCGGCAGGTGCACGCCATTGCGGACGCGGTCGAAGAAACGCTGAAGGCGGCGAAGATCCGGCCGGCGCATATCGAGGGCTACGATCGCGCGGAATGGATCCTGATGGATTACTTCACGTTCATCGTGCACATCTTCACGCCGCAGACACGCGCGTTCTATTCGCTCGAGCGGCTCTGGGGAGACGCGGAACGGATCGACATCTCCGACGAACCGAAAGCCGAGAGCGGAGGGGCCGCACGGCCGTGAGCCGCGCGGGGCTCGTCGCGCGCAGCCCCGCCATGCGGGAGATCCTCGAGCAGGTCCGCCGGATCGCGCAGGCGGACGCCACGGTCCTCATCACGGGAGAAACCGGTGTTGGCAAGGACGCCGTGGCGATGGCGATTCACGCGGCGGGTCCGCGCCGCCCGCATCCTTTCATCAAGATCGACTGCCCGAGCCTTCCACAGAATCTGGTGGAGGCGGAGTTGTTCGGGCACGAGCGCGGCGCTTTCACCGATGCCACGATCGCTCGCGCTGGCCGGTTCGAAGCCGCCGGGCGCGGCACCGTGTACCTCGACGGCGTGACCGAACTGTCGATCGATAGCCAGGCCAAGCTGCTGCGACTGGTGGAAGAGAAGCGCGCCGAGCGGTTGGGCGCAACAAGCTCGTTCGCGCTGCAGGCTCGAGTGATTGCGTCTGCCGGCGCCGGCCTCGAATCGCGCGTACGCAACGGGGAGTTCCGCGAAGATCTCTACCACCGGCTGCGGGTGCTTCCGCTGCGGCTGCCGCCGCTTCGCGAACGCCGCACCGACATCGTTCCGCTTGCACGCGCGTTCCTGCGCGACGGGGCTGCACGGCAGGGACGACGGACGCTGCGGCTCTCGGGCGAGGCGGAGTCGGCGCTGGAACGCCACCCGTGGCCCGGCAACGTGCGTGAGTTGCGTCACGTGATCGAACGTGCCGTCCTGACGCTCGATGCCGATCGCACGACGATCGGAGCGGCCGACCTTCCACTGGAACTCTTCGACGACCCATCGCGGCTCTTCGAACCTGATGCCTCGCGACGACCGACGCTGGCGGAGCTGGAACGCCGCTATATCGAGATCGTGCTGCGGCAGGTGAAGGACAACCAGGGAGACGCGGCAAAGATCCTGGGCATCAGCCGGAAGGCGTTATGGGAGAAGCGGCACCGTTACGGTCTGCGCTGAGGTCCCTCGCGGATGGCGCCCTCGCGATTCTCCTCGCGCCGGCGTGCGCGGCGTGCCATGAGCCGCTCGACGAACCGTCCCGTGGCCCAGTGTGCAGGCGCTGCTGGGACGCGATCGTCCCGATCACGCCACCCTGCTGCCGCACCTGCGGTGATCCGCTGGCATCGTGGCGCGTCATCAGCGTCGCCGAGTCGACCTGCCCGAGGTGCCGCCGCAAGCCACCGCTCATCACACTCGCTCGCGCGGTCGGAAAATACGAAGGGTCGCTGCGCGCGATCGTGCACGCCTTGAAATACGGCGCGCGTGTGTCGGTCGCACGTCCGCTCGCCAGGCGCCTCCGCGAGTGTGGCGAAGAGGTGCTCGCGGGCGCCGACGTGATTGTCCCCGTTCCACTGCACCCATCACGCCGGCGTCAGCGCGGGTTCAACCAGGCCGCCGAGCTCGCGCGGCATCTCGGCGTGCCAATGCAGCACACGCTTCGGCGGTCGCGCCGCACGCCCTCGCAGGCCGATCTGCCCGCATCTCGCCGTCACGCGAACGTGCGCGGCGCATTCGCGCCGGCGCGTCAGGCGGCGATCGCAGGAATGACGGTGGCGCTGGTGGATGACGTCAGCACGACGGGCGCGACGCTCAACGCATGTGCCGCCGTGCTGCTGGCCGCAGGAGCGCGCGAAGTGCGCGCGCTCATCGTCGCGCGAGCCGTGACTCGAACGCCGTGAGGACGTCGGCGGCCACGGCCTCCTTCGGGCGTGTGCCGTCGAGCCGAACCCATCCGGCTTGCTGTGCCTGCCGGCGATAGCTCTCGCGCACGCGCGAGAGGAGCGCCAGGTCCCGTTCGTACTTGTCCCGGTTCGCGGCCTTGCGCTGGGCTGCCGTTTCGGGCGCGATATCGAGCAGGACCGTCAGATCCGCGACCGGGAGAAACCGCTGAATCTCCCCGAGCCACTGCGGATCCAGCCCGTGGGCTTCGCCGTACGCGATGCTCGAGGCAACGTAGCGGTCGCAGACGATCGTCGTTCCCGCGGCAAGCCGCTGCTCGATCTGCGGTTTGTGCTCGTAACGATTGGCCACGTAGAGCAGCTGCATCACGTCCGGCCCGTAATCGCGGGTGCCGTGCAGCGCGCGGTGAATCTCTTCGCCAATCGCGGTGTCGTAGGCGGGAAACGACAGCAGACGGCAGTTCTCGCCGCGTGCTTCGATCGCCACCTGCAGCCGTTCGGCCTGGGTCTGCTTGCCCGACTGGTCCAAGCCCTCGAAGGCGATCAATAGGCCGCGCATACGCCTCTGACAGCCCGTACCACGATCCCGTCACGAAGGCCACGAAAACACGAAGACCACGAAGAAACTAACGAACCCGTTTTTGATTGTGTGATCGTTACGGCCTTCGTGACCTTCGTACCTTCGTGAACTTCGTGATGATTCGTCGGACGTCTCACTTTGCCCTCATGCTTCGAGTGCCAGCAGCTCGTCGATCGTCTGACGGCGCTTGATCACCGTCGCCGTGCCGTTCTCGACGAGGACTTCGGCGGGCAGCAGCCGCCGATTGTAGGTGGAGGCCATCACCGATCCATACGCGCCTGCGTCGAGCACCGCGTAGAGCTCGTCGACCTCGGGGTGCGGCACCATCCGGTCCTTCCCAAGCGTGTCGCTGCTTTCGCACAACGGCCCGACAATGTCGCACGCGACCTCCGGTGCGTTGGTTCTAATGACGGGTTCGATGCGATGGAACGCGTTGTAGAGGATGGGCCGGATCAACTCCGTCATGCCCGCGTCCATGATCGCGAACAGCGTGCCTCCCGGCTGTTGCTTGACGTCGATGACGCGCATCAGCAGCGCGCCGGCGGGCGCGACGATATGGCGTCCCGGTTCGAGAATGATCGAGACACCGGTTTCGCGCACCACGGGCAACAGCGCGTTGGCGTACTCGGTCGCGTCCGGTACAGGCGATCCATCGTACGAAATCCCGAGGCCGCCACCGAGGTCGAGATGCTCGATCGTGGTGCCCGCGCCCCGCAACTCTCTTGCGAGCTCCACCAGCGCCGCGGCCGCTCGGCGCAGCGGCTCGAGGTCGGTGATCTGCGAGCCGAGGTGGCTGTGCAGTCCGACGATCTCGACTCCCGCCATCGTGCGGACGCGTGCGCATACCTCCTTCACGTCCGACAGCGCGATGCCGAACTTGTTCGTCTTGAGCCCTGTCGAAATGTGCGGGTGGCTCCTCGCGTCGATGTCCGGGTTCACGCGCAGCGCGATCTTGACGCGCGTGTCGCGCTCGCGTGCAATCGCGTCGATGCGCTCGATCTCGCCCGCGGACTCCGCGTTGATGGTCCGGACGCCGAGGTCGATCGCTTGTGCGAGCTCCGCCGACGTCTTACCGACGCCGGTGAACACGATTTGCGGCGGGATGAACCCTGCGCGCAGCGCGACGTCGATTTCGCCGCCGGAGTTCGCGTCCGCATTGCTGCCGAGGCTGCGCAGCAGCCGCGCGATCGCTAACGTCGAGTTCGCCTTGAGCGCGTAGTGAATCGCGTGGGGGTAATCGGCGAACGCCTGGTCGATGGCACGATACCGCGACGCAATCGTCGCGGCGCTGTAGACGTACAGCGGGGTCCCGTGAGCGGTGGCGAGGTCGGCGAGCGGCACGCCGTCGCAGACGAGCGCGGCCCCCTGGCGGAAGAATCCTGTCACTTCAATTAGAGTACAAAGCATGTAAGATATCAGATAAACACGCATGTCTGCCGATTCAGCGGCGGCGCAGCCCGCGACTCCCGACAGCCTCATCGAACAGTGCCTCAGCGGCGATCAGGCAGCCTGGGACATCATCGTCCGCCAGAACTGGCGGAAGGTCTTCAACGTCGCCTACAAGTTCGTCGGCAAGCACGACGAGGCCGAGGATCTCACGCAGGACATCTTCCTGAAGATCTTCAAGGCCTTGAGGACCTTCGATCGCCGCGCGAACTTCCAGACGTGGATCATCAGCATCAGCCGCAACCTGTGCATCGATCACTACCGCAGCGTGCGCAAGGAACGGCAGACGATCGCGCGTGACGTCGATGCCGGCGACCTGCAGCCCGCATCGGCCGAACGCAGCCCGCAGGCGATCGCCGAACACCAGGACCTGCGGGCCATGCTGCGGCAGGCGCTCGAGGCGCTGCCCTCCACGCTGCGCACCGCCGTCGTGTTGCGCGACCTGCAGGAACTGTCGTACCAGGAGATCGCGGACCGTTTGAATCTTCCGGAAGGCACGGTGAAATCCCGGATCAACCGAGGCCGCATCGAGCTGGCGCACCAGATCAAGCGGCTTCAGGATAAACAGCCGGTTCAGCCGCGCCGGCGCGGCGGCGCCCGGCGTAGCGGAGTAATTGAATGAACATCACCACCGAACACGCCAACGGCATCGCGGTCGTGCGGGTCGGCGAATCGCGACTGATGTACCCGCTGCTGTCGGAGTTCTCGGCGGCGGTGCAGAAGCTGATTGCCGCCGGCGAACGCCGCGTCGTCGTCGACCTGTCGTCGGTCGGCTACGTCGACAGCGCGACCATCGGCTGCCTCATGGATCTGTACCGCCAGGCGAGCGCCGCCGGCGGCGCGTTGAAGCTGGCCGGTGTGCAGAAGCGCGTCGAGACGATGCTGACCATGACCGGCGCGCAGAACTTCATCGAAGTGCATCCCGACGAGCCAAGCGCCGTCAAGAGTTTCGGAGCCTGAGATGCGCACCATCAAGCTGACGACAGGCGCCGCGCTCCCACTCGATGGCGATCTGCTGACGATCCTCGAGACGCTCTACAAAGAGATCTCCCTGAGGAACGAGCTCCAGTCGACTTTCGAAGACATGGCCCGCGAGATCCAGCACGTCATCGAGCAGATGACCGACGACGAACGACGCGCGTATCTCTCCGAGAGCCTGTTCCTCAATACCGTGTCGTACGAGAACGAGCGGCTTGGGGGATACCTGAAGAAACTGACGCAGAAGTAAACTCGTGCTGATGACTCATGACGCAAGGCTGATTACTTGGCCTTGAGACGCCATGAGCCGTGAGCCCTGAGTCCTGAGCCATTCTTGTCACTCAACTACCTCGCGACCCGGTTTACCTGTTCATGGCCCTGGAGCACGATGGTGCTCCTCTGCGACGGACGCCTCGTCTGCGGCTGCGCTGATCCGTACGGTAAGCGTGTGCTCGGCGACGTCCGCACGGCGAGCGTCTCTGACGTGTGGACCGGCGACACCGCGACGTCTCTTCGCCGCGATCTGAACGCTGGCGGATCGAAATTCTGCGGCGACTGCCCGCTGAAGCTGCCGCTCAAGGGTGAGGCACCACCTCAACGCGGGCTGGACGTCGCACCGCTGCCGTCGCGGCTCTATATCGAATGCACCGCGGCCTGCAACATTTCGTGCGACCAGGCGTGCTGCGCGCCGGAAACCGGCATCACGCGGACGCGCAAGGCCGGCATGCTCGACTTCGATCTTTTTACGCGCGTGGTCGACGAGGCCGCCCCGTCACTCGTACGAATCGATTTCTTCAACTACGGCGAAACGTTCCTCCACAAGCGCGCGATCGAGATGTGCGAGTACATCAAGGCGCGCTTTCCGCACGTGTACCTTTACACCAGCACCAACGGTCTCGCGTTCTCGGAGGAGCAGGCGCGCCGTCTTGCACGCTCGGGCATCGACGAGGTGACGTTCTCGATCGACGGAGCGTCACAGGAAACGTACGCCACGTACCGCAAGCGGGGCGATTTCGCGAAGGCGATGAGAAACCTTTCAGCCCTCGTCGATGAAAAGCGGGCCAAGGGTCTCGACGTGCCATTCGTCAACTGGCGCTACATCCTGTTTTCGCACAACGACAGCGACGAGGAGATGCAGCGAGCGCGCACGACGGCCGCGGAGATTGGCGTCGACAGGCTGTGCTGGGAGATCACCGATCATCCCGAGAACATGTTCTCGCGGCGCTTCCTGCCGGGCACGCCTGACCACGAGGCCATCCGTCACGAGATCTGGGATTCGAACAACCTCGGGAATGCGATTGCCGGCGCAACGCCGCGCGCGCAGATCGACGTCCGGCGATCGTGGCTTGAACAGCTGATCAAACGCCCGCTCAAGGCCAGGCCGGGGCAGCCGATCGAAGTCACGACGCGCGTAACGAACCTGTCGACCCGCGCGTTCCCCGCGCAGGCCACTTACGGCCGTCGCCTCGTCCGTCTCGGCGCTCAGTTGTGCGCGGAGGATGGCACGCTCGTCAATCGCGACTACGAGCGCGCGTGGCTTCCCGCGGCACTGCCGCCCGGTGAGACGGCCACAATTCCGGTGACCGTCAAGGCACCCGAGCAGCCGGGACGCTACATGTTGAAGTTCGACCTGGTGAGCGAAGGGATCGACTGGTTCGAGGCGTGCGGTTCGCCGACGACGTCAGCGCCGCTGGTGGTTCGATAGTGAATGGCTTGGGACTTAGGGCTCATGGCTGGCTCAGGGCGTAAGACGAGAAAAGGCCCAGGGTCATAAAACGCCCTGAGCCCTGAGCCGTTTCAGTTCGCGAGTCGCGCTTCGGCCTTGACCGCCGGCGTCCTGACCGGCATACCCGCGATGGTCGCGTCGACCGACGATTCAACGATCCGCCACGCATCCGCCTCCTCGAGAATCCGCGACGCGAACGCCGTGTGCAGCGCGTGACCCGCCCTGTGCGCGACGAGGTGCCCGATCACCGGGTAGCCGACGAGCGAGAGGTCGCCAATCGCGTCGAGAATCTTGTGGCGGACGAACTCGTCCTCGAACCGGAGCGCGTTGTTCAGCACGCCCGTTTCGCCGAGCACGATCGCGTTATCGAGTGAGCCGCCGAGCGCGAGGCCACGCTGCCGGAGCATCTCGACTTCCTTCAGGAAACCGAACGTGCGCGCCGGCGCGATCTCCTCGACGAACGTTTCCTCGTCGATCCGCATCGTCCGCGACTGATGGCGGATTAGCGGATGGTCGAAGCTGATGCTGTAAGTGACCTTGAAGTGATCCGAGGGATAGAGCGCGATCCGCTTGTCCCCCTGGCTCAGCGAGATCGGCCGGAGCACCTTCAGGTACTTCTTCGGCAACTGCAAACGCTTGACGCCCGCCTCGTTCAACACCAGGTACACAAACGGCGCCGCGCTGCCGTCCATGATTGGTACTTCCGGCGTGTTCAACTCGACGATGCAGTTATCGATGCCCAGCGCGGTGAGCGCGGCAAGCAGGTGCTCGACGGTCTCGACCGAGACGGCTTCGCGGGTCAGGCCTGTTGCGAGCCGAATCCCGCCAAGATGCGTGACGGTGGCCGGGATTTCCAGGCCCCCGAGATCCGCCCGCTGAAAACGGATGCCGTAATCAGCCGGCGCGGGCTTGAGTGACAACGTGACCTTGTTTCCGGAATGAAGCCCGATTCCAGTGCAGGATACAGGTCGGCGAAGGGTACGCTGCGCGTTCATTGACCTCTTTAACGACGCTGGGTAAGCCGATACCAGCTCAGCAAAGGGGCTGCCACGTCTGCTGACGGTCGCGTTGCGCAGCTAACTAGTTGATTTTGTTTGTTTTGTAAATCCTGCGCCACATCGCCGTGCGTCAGAATCGATGGCGATTGTGGCCGGCCAGCCACAGGGCCGTGGACCGAGAATGTGGCAAATTTACCACAGCGAGCGATCACAAAACCGTCCTTCCGCCGAGTCACACGTCACGCTGCCGCATGCGGCAGGCCCAGAATCCCCGCCAGGAAACGGCCTGTAAAGGAGTCTCGGCTTCGCGCCACGACTTCAGGAGTCCCCGTGGCGACGATGCGGCCGCCGCCGGCCCCTCCTTCGGGCCCGAGGTCGATCACGTAATCTGCCGATTTGATGACGTCGAGGTTGTGCTCGATGATGACGACGGTGTTGCCCTGCCCGACAAGCTTGTTCAGCACATCGAGCAGCTTGTGCGTGTCGGCGAAGTGCAGGCCCGTCGTCGGTTCGTCAAGGATGTACAGCGTTCGGCCGGTGCCGCGTCGCGAGAGCTCTTTCGCGAGCTTCACGCGCTGCGCCTCACCGCCGCTCAGCGTGGTCGCCGACTGCCCCAGCTCGATGTAGCCGAGACCGACGTCCTGCAGCGTCCGCAGTTTGTTGGCAATCGGCGGAAAGTTCTCGAGCAGCGGCAAGGCCTGGTCGACCGTCAGGTCGAGCACGTCGGCGATCGACTTGCCGCGATATTTGATCTCCAGGGTCTCGCGGTTGTAGCGGCGCCCCTTGCACTGCTCGCACGTCACGTAGACGTTCGGCAGGAAGTGCATTTCGATTGCGATGACGCCGTCCCCCTGGCAGCTCTCGCACCGTCCGCCCTTGACGTTGAACGAGAAGCGTCCTGGACGGAAGCCGCGGGCTCGTGACTCGGGCAGCATCGCGAACAGTTCGCGGATGAACGTGAAGAGACCGGTATAGGTCGCGGGATTGGAGCGCGGCGTCCGGCCGATCGGCGACTGATCGATTTGAATCACCTTGTCGATCAGATCGATGCCTTCGATGGATAAATGCGCGCCCGGTTCATCCGCGGCACGATACAGCTCGCGCGCGAGCGCGCGGTACAAAATCTCGTTGACCAGCGTCGACTTCCCGGAACCACTGACGCCCGTGACGGTGACGAGCACGCCGAGCGGAATCTCGACGTCGATCTCCTTCAGATTGTTCTCGCGCGCCCCTTTAATGACGATCGCTCCGCGATTCGCCGGGCGGCGATCCTTGGGCGTAGCTATGGATTTCTCGCCGCGGAGATACGCGCCGGTCGCCGACCCGTTCCCGTTGGCGACGAGCGCCGCCGGCGTGCCCTGGAAAATGACGTGGCCGCCATGCTCACCTGCGCCGGGTCCGAGATCGATGACGTAATCTGCCGTCCGAATCGTCTCTTCGTCGTGTTCGACCACGACCACGGTGTTCCCCAGGTCGCGCAGGCGCGCGAGCGTGGAGAGCAGCGCGCGATTGTCGCGCTGATGCAGTCCAATCGACGGCTCATCGAGCACGTAAAGGACCCCGGTTAGATTCGATCCGATCTGCGTTGCGAGACGAATACGCTGTCCTTCGCCTCCGGACAGTGTCGCAGCGCTGCGGCCGAGCGTCAGGTAACCGACGCCAACGTCGTTCAGGAAGCGCAGGCGATCGCGAATCTCGCGGAGGATGCGGCTGGCGATCAGGGCTTCCCTGTCGGTCAGCTCGATCGCTTCGAATACGCCGAGCGCTTCAGAAATCGGTAAATCGACGTATTCGGTGATCGTCCGTCCTTTGACACGCACGGCGCGGCTCTGCGGCTTCAGCCGCGCGCCCGCGCAGGCAGGACACGGACGGAGCGCCCGATACGATTCGAGCGCCTCCTGCTCTGCCCAGCTGCCTTCCTCGTAACGCCGGCGCAGGTTTGGCACCAACCCCTCGAACCCGGCGCCAAACGGATCTTTCCCATCTTTCCTGGCCGCGCCGGCGCCATAGAAGAGGATGTCGCGCGCCTTCTTCGCGAGACGGCGGAACGGCAGCGCGAGATCGATGCCGAAGTGCTTGCTGAGCGACACCAGCGCTTCCTTGACGAGCTTCTTGTCTCCGCGTGCCCAGGGGGCGATGGCGCCGTCCTGGAGCGACACCGATTCGTCAGGAACCAGCCGCGTGGGATCAAAGTCGTAGACCGCGCCCAGCCCCTGGCAGTCGGAGCACGCGCCGTGCGGCGAGTTGAAGGAGAACGCGCGCGGCGTCATCTCCGGCATGCTGACGCCGCAATACGTGCACGCCAGCCGCCGCGAGAACAGCCGATCCCCTCCATCGAGCGTATTGATCACCACCACGTCGTCCGCGAGATTGAGCGCGACCTCGACGGACTCGGTCAGCCGCCGCTCGATGCCCGGCTTGAGCACAAGCCGATCGACCACGACGTCAATCGTGTGGTTACGCCGGCGATCGAGCTTGATGTCCTCGTCCAGCGATCGAAGCTGGCCATCGACGCGAACCTTCGTGAATCCGCGCGCGCGAAGCGCCACGAGCTCTTTCTTGAACTCTCCCTTGCGTCCGCGGACGACCGGCGCCATCACGTTGATGCGCTCGTCGTTCGGCGACAGCATCACCATGTCGATGATGCGCTCGAGCGATTGCGACGCAATTTCGCGCCCGCAGAGGTGGCAGTGCGGGACACCGACGTTCGCGAAGAGAAGTCGCAGGTAGTCGTAAATTTCGGTGACGGTGCCGACGGTGGACCGTGGGTTGGACCCGGTAGTCTTCTGCTCGATCGCGATGGCAGGGGACAAGCCGTCGATAAGATCGACGTCCGGCTTTTCCATCTGCTCGAGGAACTGGCGCGCGTACGACGAGAGGGACTCGACGTATCGGCGCTGCCCCTCCGCGTAAATCGTGTCGAACGCGAGCGACGACTTTCCGGACCCGGAGAGCCCGGTAATGACCACCAGCTGATCGCGTGGGAGATCGACGTCTATGTTCTTAAGGTTGTGCACGCGCGCGCCGCGCACCGCAACCCAATCGTGTGCCATGCCCTGCTAGTTACGGATTTGGGAGGAAACCCAAACCCTTATCTTAGCAGTCGACCGCCTGGATCCGCCACACAAACCACGCGGCTGAGGTGCGCCGCTCAGCTTCTTGCGGGCTCACGCCGAAGCCGACTGTGCTTCAGCCCATAACCGAAATACAACAGCAGGCCCGCCACCAGCCAAATCCCAAACCGTTCCCACGCATGCGTGGGAAGACCGCGCATGGTGTAGATACAAGCGAGTGCGCCGAGCACGGCGACGGGCCACACGAACGGCACGCGGAACGGCCGGGGTCGTTGCGGATCGGCGTAGCGCAGGACGAGCACGCCGATGCAGACGATCGCGAATGCGGCAAGCGTCCCTATGTTCGTCAGGTCGTAGATTTCATTCTCGTCCATCACCAGGCTGCCAATCGCGACGACCAGGCCGGTCGCAATCGTGGTGACGTGCGGTGTCCGGTATTTCGGATGGATCTTTGAAGCCCACCGTGGAAGCAGGCCGTCGCGTGCCATCGCCATGAAGATTCGAGGCTGGCCGTACTGGAAAACGAGCAGGACAGCGGTCAGCGAAACCACGGCGCCGAACGCGACAATCCAGCTCGCCGTCTGCAGCCCCGCGACTTCGAGCGCCCTGGCCAGCGGATCGGCGGCCTTGAGCTGCGTGTACGGCACGAGCCCCGTCGCGACGATGCCCACGACGACGTAGATGATCGTGCAGACCGCGAGCCCGAACAGGATGCCGATTGGCATATTGCGCTGCGGGTTCCTCGTCTCTTCCGCCGCGGTCGAGATCGCGTCGAAGCCGATGTAGGCGAAGAACACGATTGCCGCGCCCTGGTGAATGCCTTTCCAGCCGTTCGGGGCGAACGGCTGGTAGTTCGCCGGATCGATGTGCATGGCGCCGAGCACGACGAACAGCCCGAGCACGATCAGTTTGACGACCACCATGATGTTGTTGGCGCGCGCGCTCTCGCGCACGCCGATGTACAGCAGCCAGGTGATCGCCAGGACGATGAGCGCCGCCGGGATGTTGATCAGAAAGGGAATGCCAACGATCTGCGGCGCGGTCTGCAGCAGACCGTGGACCGCAGGGTCCGAGCTGAGAAGCGCGGTCCGATATCCGTGCGTGAGATAGCCGGGGAGCGTGATTCCGAAGCCGGAGAGCAGCGAGACGAAGTATCCGCTCCATGCGATCGCGACGGCAATGTTCCCGACGGCGTATTCGAGAATCAAATCCCAGCCGATGATCCACGCGATCAGCTCGCCGAGCGTCGCATACGAATACGCATACGCACTGCCCGCCTGCGGGATCATCGCCGCCAATTCCGCGTAACAGAGCGCTGCCAGCCCGCAGACGAAGCCAAGCAGGATGAACGAGAAAACGAGCGCAGGGCCCGCGCCGTAGCGCACCACTTCGCCCGTTGGCGTCACCTCGCCCGCCGCGGCGGTACCGATGGAAGAAAAGATCCCCGCTCCGATCACGGCCCCAATCGCCAGCATGACCAGGTCGCCGGCGCCGAGCACGCGCTTGAGCGAATGGTCGCCTTCGACGAGCAGGTCCGCGATGGGCTTACGTCGAAACAACTGATTCATGCTTGCACGATCTTATCGGGTAAAGCAGTCATGGCTGGTTCGGCGGCAGCAGCCCTCGAAGGCCGACGCCAAGGCGATACACCGAGTCGCTGGTCGCGACGGCCAGGCCGCCATGCGGATCGAAAGCGAGGCCGATGAGTGCCCCTCCTGTGAGCACGAGCTCGGGGGACGCGGGGGCGTCGAGGCGGACGCGATAGATCCCACTCCACCCCGCAAGCGCATCGGTGACATAGAGGTGACCCGCCGCGTCGAACGCAAGGCCTTGCGGCCGTCCAAACCCGGTGCTCCAGACGCTGACGGTGCCGTCCGGCGAGATGCGATAGATCGCATCGGTCGTACCGAGCGTTGGCGCGGCAACGTAAAGATGCTGGTCGGGACCGAATGCGAGATGGAACGCAGCGACACTCGCCGGCAACGTCGCAAACGGGCGGGCCCGCCCGTGATCCTCGACGCGCAGGATCGATCCGCTCCGATCGCCCACGTAGAGCAATCCATCTGGACCAAACGCGAGGCCACACGCGACGCCAAGGTCGCCGGCAAAGAGCGACGCGCGGCCGTCTGGTTCGACGCGATAGACGCTGCCGTCGAATCGGCTCGACACGTACAGATGCCCGTCATGATCGAAGGCGAGCGACGTCGGGTTCGGCATGTCCGACACGAACGGCTCGCGCGTTCCGTCGGGGCGCACGACAAAGATCGCGACCGGCGCCTGGTGGCCTCGCGATCCGCTGAACGTGACGTAGAGATTGCCGTGCCGATCGAAGGCGGGGTTGTCGACCTGGTGGACGCCGGTGACGAACGGAGCGCCGATCTCGATATAGGCGGTTTCCCCCGGCAACTCGTCGATCCGTACGGCTGTGGATCCGCCTTCAAGATCGGTGGGGACGATGATGGTCAGGACGGTCGGCGACGCGTGAGCGAGTCGTGCACCCTCCGGTCCGACACGCACCTGCGGCAGGGAGGGGTGCACGGGAAAGCCCGCCCCCTCGAGCGTTACGCGTCCTCCCTCAATCGCCCAAAGGGGGCGAACGGAGGTCACCCGACCCACTTCGTCAGCTTTCGTCGTCCAGCTCGACGTTCCAGTAGAAGTAATCGCGCCACGTCTCCGGCGCGTTCCGAAGGCCGATCGTAATGCGAATCGCGGGAGCTTTATCGGGGCGCTTGGGAACCCGAATGAGATGCATGTGGGCCTGCTCCGGCGTCCGGCCACCCTTCTTCCGGTTGCAGGGGATGCAGCAGGTAACGATATTCTCCCAGTCTTTGCGGCCGCCCTGGGCGACCGGCACCACATGATCGAAGGTCAACTCCGCCGTTGGGAAGACTTCCCCACAGTACTGGCAGGAGTGGTCGTCTCGCGCGTAAATGTTCGCACGGGAGAACGGGACATAGTCGATCTGCCGCTTGATCTTGATATACCGCAGCAGGCGGATGACCGAGGGCAGCTTGAAACTGAAGGAGACCGACCGGACTTCCCGGTCGTAGACAGAGATAACCTCAACCTTCCCCTGGCACCAAAGCGTAATGGCCTTCTGCCAGTGGACGACTTTGAGGGGCTCGTACGTCGCGTTAAGGAGGAGCGTCTGCTCCATAAGCCTGAGTCATTCTGCCTGACACGATCGCCAGTGTCAAGTGAGGCTGGCGCGTAACAATCCTGTTTCCAGCAGTTTAAGGTCGTAATGCCCACCGTGGGTGACAAAATCAGGCGTTTCAGGCCGGCAGGGACGTCAATGACCACCACTGGGGCCTTGGGCCAGGCCTGACCCCGTGTTCCGGATCCGCCGATAACCTGAACGCCCGTGGTCTGCCCGAAGGTCGCGCTGCTCGCGCTGGTAACCGCCGTCGCCACTGGTTGCGCATCGACCCGCGCCGTCCCGGCGCCGTTCCCGCGCCCCGGAGGGACTGGTACGAGCGCAGGGGCAGCGTCCGCGCCGGCTGCCGGCGCCCCTGCCGTCGGAACTCGCACCGCCTACGCCGTTACAGGGACCGCCCTATCGCTCCGCGGAACGCCCTACCGCAACGGCGGGGCGGATCCGTCCGGTTTCGATTGCAGCGGGTTCGTCTACTATGTCTTCGGGCAACACGGCGTCGCCATGCCGCGAACGGTGCTGGAACAATCTCGGGCCGGGCGGCCGGTCGCGCAGGACCAGCTCGAACCGGGTGACCTGCTCTTTTTCAGCACAGTCGCCGCCGGTCCTTCTCACGTCGCGATTTCTATTGGCGGGGACGAGTTCGTCCATGCCCCCAGCAGTGTGGGCCAGGTGCGTGTGGAACGATTGAGCGCCACCTATTGGGCGAGCCGGTTTGTCGGGGCGAGACGCGTGATGTAACGACTTATGGCTCATGGCTCATGGCGGCTCATGGCCCTGGGTTCGTGACTTAGGCCATGAGTCATGAGTCCTGAGCCGTCACGCTGCGCGGTGGGCGCCCTTCCGTGCGAGCCGCCGTGTGCTCGTGTCCGTGAACTGGCGGATGTGGAGGTCGTCTTCCGTGTAGATCAGTGGCTGCGTCAACGGCTTGAGCGGTTCGACCTTGACCGACGGCTCGACAGGCAACGCCCGGCAGGGCTCCATGTAGCGCTGCGGGAACGACGGGAAATTCCTGAACGTGGTTGCCACCACGCCGCCAAACTCGCGCTCCAGCGTCGAAAAGTCCCATTTCAGGAATTCGTAGAGGCTTGGATCCGGCCGTGTCGCGAGGTACTCGCGCACCATCCCGGCGACGTCCTCGTAAAACTGCGGGCCGTGCTGGCGCGAACGGGTGCCGTTTGCGTTCGCGACCTGGCGAATACCGGTCGCCCCCGGATCAATGTGATACAGCTCGTGGACGATCGTGTCGAGCTTCGCGACCCACGGGTCTGCCTCGTCGTAGAGTTCCGACTTCCACGATCGGTTGAGGCTCTGTTCGCAAAAGCGCGGCAGCACGAACGAAATGAGGTATTTGATGCGAGTCGCACCGACGCGCACCTCGGGGGTCTTCGTGACGAACCACTCCGAACGGCGCGTCAGCTCGCCGGTGATGCGGTCACGCCAGAAGTAATATCCGGGTTCACTCTGCGGGAGGGTGAGGCAATGACAGGTCGCAAATGCTCCTTCGGCGTGGGGACGGCCGAAGCGTCCGAACACGAGGATCTCGCGTACATCGATGAACGATAACGCGGGAGTACGCGACACCACGTCCTGCATCAGGAGCGCGATGCGCTCTGTGTAATTGATCATGCCGACACACGCCTGGCCAGAGACGGACTCCGCCAAGGCGTCCTGTATCGAGCCGCTTGTCGCTGTGAGGAGCAGGGACGTGCCGACTATAAGGACATGCGCCGATAGGTGTCAAGGTGAGCAGAACACGAAAGTTCACCTTTTTTTGTCGCGACCAACGACTTTTTTGTCGTGACCAACTACTGACCAGGTCCCGTTGCGCCTGTCGGCTTTCCGGGCGCTTTTTCAGTCGGCAGCGACGGTACGGTGACGGGTGTCCCGGGCAAATCTGTAATCGGCACGACGGGAGTGTCATCGGGTGTATCGACGGGGCCGGTGGCGACGGCAGGGGGCGGCGTCACCGCGCCCATGCGTCGCGCGATCATCTGCTGACGCCGGCGAAGGCGTGCGGTGGGATGACCGGGATCGAGCACGCGCGGATTGATGATGGCCGCCGCCAGCAGCGCGGACTCCTGTGCGCTCAGGTCGGCCGCGGACTTCCGGAAGTACCGCCGCGCCGCCGCTTCCGCACCCCAGATGCCGTCGCCCCACTCGATGACGTTCAGATAGAGCTCGAGAATGCGCCGCTTCGTGAGCTCCGCCTCGAGACGCCGCGTAATGAACAGCTCGCGCACCTTGCGAACCGGATTCTTGGACGGCGACAGGTAAAGGTTCTTGGCGAGCTGTTGCGTGATGGTGCTCGCCCCGCGCGCGAATTCGCCGCGCTCCCAGTTGACCTCCATCGATTCGCGCAGTTGCTCGAAATCAATCCCCTCGTGCCTCCAGAACGCGCTGTCTTCGGCCACGAGAACCGCGCGTTTCAGATTCTGGGAGATGCGCTCGTAGGGCACCCACCGCTGATCTTTCTTGACTGGTTCGCCTCGTCGCCGCGCCTCGTACGCACGGAGGTCCATGAACGCTGTGGTCGCCGGGTTGGCCGTGCGGAGCGGTCGTACGTCGGGCAGCGTGAGATAGATGTAGATCGCGTACGCGAAGCCCGCCGCGAGAATCGCGGCGGCCACCCGCCAGGCCTTTCGCATGGAGGCGAGTATTTTACGCCATCAGCATGGGTAGTACGGCGCTGGGTCCATCGCGAACGCAATCAGGCTTCGACGACGACCTTGATGCGTTCGCCGGCGCGCGGCGGCTGATTCGGATCGTGATCGTTCATGATCGCGAGCGTGGCTGGCGTGACCGCGGGGTCGTTCGCGCGCCGGGCCAGTGACGCCCAGGTGTCGTTGGGCCGCACCGTGTACAGCTCCACCCGGTTCGGACGAATGTTCTCGGCTTCCGCTGGCGTCAGCGGACGGAACGACTGAATCGTCCGTTCGAATTCCTGGGCGGCGCGACGGAACCCGTCAGCCGGCGCGAGCCCTGCCAGCACGAAGACGCGGTTCTCGTGCACGATGTGCGCCGCGAGTGTGCCGACCGTGCCGAGACCCTGCATGTTGCCCTGATAGGTACCGACGTACGCGTCGAGCCCGTTCACCCTGGTTCGCTGTCCTGAGACCTGCTGCCATCCCGCATTCGCCATCGACGCCTGCGCGATCTGCTGCAACGATCCCTGCGGCTGTTGAATCAGCTGTAGCACCAGGTACTCTTCTGCCTCCGGCGGTTTGGCGATGACGTTCTGTTGCGTGTTCTTCACTTCCCACTCGGGAGGAAACGTCATCGCGAAGCGCAGGTCCTTGTGAAGGAACGTACTGCCGCGCAGCACACCCTGGCTTGGCGAGTCGCCGTAGATGACCCCCTCGACCCGCTGCAGGAACGTGTCCCTGTTCGTCGCAAGCTTCGAGGCCGGCACCGTCGCCAGCGCCTCGCGGACGGCCACGTCAATCTTCTGCACGCGATCCTGCGGTGTCGGGTGTGTCGAGAGCCAGTTCGGCACCCCCTTTGTGGTGCCGGCTGCCTTGTCCAGGCGGCTCAGCGTGTTCAGCATGTGCTGCACGCCCGACGGGTCCCACGCGGTTCGCGCCGCATAGCGCACACCGAGCCCATCAGCCTGCAGCTCGTCGTCGCGGCCGTACTTGAGAAACAGGAGGCCGGCAGCCTGCTCCGCCACGCCCTGGAACGGCCGTGACTCGGGCACGAAGATGCTGAGAAGCATCAGGCCGATGCCGGCGCCGGTCTGCGTCGTGTACTGCTGCGCCGAGTGACGCGCCGTGACGTGTCCGATCTCATGACCCAGCACCCCCGCCAGCTGCGCCTCGTCGTCGAGGAACGGCAGAATGCCGCGCGTGAGATAGATATAGCCGCCGGGCAGTGCAAACGCGTTGACCGCCGGCGAGTCCAGGACGGTGAAGTGCCACGGAAGGTTCGGACGCTCCGACGCGCGCGCGAGCGTCATCCCGATGCTCTGCACGTACTCCTGCAGCCGGGGATCGTGGTAAACCCCCATCTCGCGCTTGATTTCGGGATCCGACTGGCGGCCGAGCGCGATCTCCTGCTCTTCGCTCATCAGAGAGATCTGCTTCTTGCCGGTGACGGGGTTCGTCGCGCACGCGGTGAGCGCAACGGCAAACACGAGTGATGCGGCCTTCGTATGCACTCTCATCTTCATAACCTCAGCGGCCAGGCCCGCCGCCGCGGAGAGAAGTGCAACCGATATGCCTAGCGATTGAGCGCGCGCTTCAGTGCATTCAGGAAGAGCAGCACGTTTGCAGCCGTCGATCCCGAACCCATCAGCCCCACGCGCCAGATGCGTCCGGCCAGTGGGCCGAGCCCCGCACCAATCTCGATATTGAATTCGGTCAACAGGCGTTTCCGCACGGCCGCCTCGTCCACGCCGTCGGGCACGACGACGGCGTTCAACGACCACAACCGTTCTGTTGGGGGCGGCAGGAGGCCGAGGCCGATCGTTTCGAGACCCGCCGCGAGCGCGAGGTGATGCTCGCGATGCCGTTGCCATCGCGCATCGAGCCCTTCTTCGGCGACGGCAACCAGCGCCTCGCGCAGGGCGTAAATGAGCGGCGCGGAGATCGTGTGGTGGTACTTCCGCCGCAGCCAGTAATCTTCGAGCAGGGCTCGATCGAATGAAAACGATCGGCTCTCCACTCGCGCGCGAGCCGAGAACACAATGGGCGCCAGGCCTGATGGCGCGCCGAGCCCCTTCTGCGTGCAGCTGTAGACGACGTCCGCACCCCAGGCGTCCGTGTCGACGGGATGCGCCGCGAGCGAAGTGACGGCGTCAACGATCGTCATCGCGCCGTGGCGTGCCGCAATGCCGCAGATGTCCGCCGCCGGATTGAGGACGCCGGTCGACGTCTCGGCGTGCACCATCGCAACGATATCCGCACCCTGCGACTTCAGCGCGCGCTCGACCGCCGAAGGATCGGCTGCGCGGCCCCACTCGGTCTCGACTCGAGCGACCGTCGCGCCGTAGCGCTGCAGCATTTGCGCGAGACGATCGCCGAAGTATCCGGTGACGACAACGAGCGCGCGGGCACCCGGACGCGTCAGGTTTGCCACCGCGGCTTCCATGCCTGACGTCCCCGTCCCGGAGATCGCGATCGCAAGCGCATCGGGTGACGCGCGGAACGTTGTCGCGAGCCGCGACCGGATGTCATCGAGTATCGCCATCATGTCAGGGTCGAGATGGCTGAGGACCGGCGCGGCCATCGCACGCATGACACGGGAGGCGACGGGACTGGGACCAGGACCGAGAAGCAGGCGTTCAGTCTGTAGCAGCATGCAGCAGCGTTCGTAACTTCTCGAGGGCCTCGGGGGCGATCGGAGCCAGTGGCGGACGAGGGTCGCCGCCACGATAGCCGGCGAGATCCATTGCCGCTTTCAGCCCCGCCACGCCGAATCCTGTCGTGACCGCGCGCGCGACCGGCGTCAGTCGTTGCTGTAAGGCGAGGGCCTCGGCATGCCGTGCCGCGCGCACCAGCGATAGCAACTGCAGGCACAACTCCGGGAGCACGCAGGCAATCGCCAGGATGGCGCCGCCGGCCCCTGCGCACAGGCCGGTGAAGGCGCCCGGTGCCGATCCCGCCAGGATAGTGAAGCGCTCCGGCACGACAGCCGCCATATCGACGAACTGCGCGCCGTCCGTGCTCGTTTCCTTGATGCCGACGATATTCGAGTGCTGCGCAAGCCGGCCGATGAGATCGGCCGACAGCGTGACGCCGGTAAACGCCGGATAGTTGTACAGAAGGACGGGTACCGGGCTGGTATCGGCAACCGCCGCGTAGTGTGCGGCAATGGCGGCTGGAGGAAGATGCGCGCGATAAAACGATGGCGTGCGTACCAGCACTGCGTCGGCGCCGGCGCTCGCCGCACGTCGCGCCGCGGCGATGGTGGCCCTCGTGGACTCGCGGCCGGCGCCGGCGATGAGGACGCGATCAGGTGGAACAAACGGCCGTGCCGCTTCAACGACACGATCGCTTTCGTCCTCGTCGAGCAGCGCCGCCTCGCCGTTCGTGCCGAGCACGACGACTCCGCCCAGCCCCGCCGTCATCCAGCGCTCGATGTTGGTGCCGATTGCCGAGACGTCAAGGTCGCCGTCGTCGAACGGCGTGGGCATGGGAGGGAACACCGACCGCAGATTCATTGACCGCCGAGCGTACCACGACCACGGAATGCCACGGAAGGACACCGAACAGATGGGGGTTTCCGCTCGAACTGTGCCGAGGTCGGTGTGCTTCGGTGTACTTCCGTGGTCAAAAAAAAACGGGCGCGGAAGGAATCCGCGCCCGTCTCTTACGACCCGCAGGGTGCTTTGTGAAGATGCACACGGATCGAATCCGTGTGATCCGCGGTTAGTGCACTCTCACGCCGACCATAGTCTTGGCGTTCCGCCAGTCCTCATCGAGGATGGTCCACAACGTCTGATCGAGGTATTCACCGTTGCGGAGGAACGACTTGCGCAGGACACCTTCCTGCACCGCGCCGATCTTCCGCAGGGCGGCGTTGCCGCGGCCGTTCTGCACGGCCGCGCGTGCTTCCAGGCGATGCGCGTGGATGGTGTCGAACGCGAAGTCGACCACCAGCTTCGCAGCGTCCACGAACACGCCGGTTCCCCAGAATGCGGAACCGAGCGCGAACCCCCACTCGGCCGTCGCAAAGCCCGGCTCGAGCTGGCGGACCTGGAAGATCCCGATCGCGGTATCCATCCCGTGGGGCACCACCGCGAAGCAGACGTAATTGCCTGCCGCGCGCTCGCGGTGCGTCCACGCGATGAATCGTTCGAAACCCTCAATCGTCGTCGGCGGCGGCGAAATGAAGCGCGACACCTCTTCGGTCGAGAGCATGGCGAGAAGCGATGGCGCATCGGACAACCGCAGCTCGCGCAGCGTGACCATGGAACCGGTCAGCACCGGCAGCGTCTTGCGCCAGTCCGACGTGGTCGTCGTGGCCGTCGCTGAACGCGCCGCAGCAATCACTGCCTCGAGGTCAGTCACGATCTGTGCGTCGCGGAAGGGCCGTTTTTCCATTAGAGCACCCCTCCAATCAGGCCGGTCGTCGCACCAGTGACCGTAGTCGTCGTCGTTGTCGTGGTCGTCATGATCGAAGCACCTGGGTCCGTCACTACCGCCTCCGGAGCAATCTCCGGTGGGAAAAGGGAATCGAATGATGTTCCGTCGAATACCGACGGCACGTCCGGATCGTCGAACGGCGCGGTCTCCTCACCCGAACAGCCCCAGGTGATGTTGTCCGCCTCGCTCGACGTACCCCACACGATGTTCTCGACCAGCCCGCTGGTGCCCCACACGATGTTGTTCGCATCGAGTTGCGTACCCCACACGATGTTGTCGAAATCCATCAACGCGGAAGTACCCCAGACGATGTTTTCGCAGTCCGCTCCGGCGCACATCGTGCCCCACACGATGTTGTCGACATCGGCAAGCGTGCCCCAGACGATGTTGTCGCCGTCACGCATCGTTCCCCAGACGATGTTCTCGCCGAGGGCGGAGCTCATGGTGCCCCACACGGTGTTGTCTGCGTCGAGAAGTGACGTGCCCCACACGACGTTGTCGAAGTCGCCCGCGATCGTGCCCCAGACGATGTTCTGGCCGGTGACCGTCTCGCTCGCGCCCCAGACCACATTGGTGGCCCACGCGCTGCCGTTCGGCTTGATCACGCCGCCTGTCAGCTTGTGGTTGCCCCACAGGATGGTCTTGCTCCAGGGCTTCTGGGAGGGGACCCTCTGGCCGACTTTCGCCGTCGCGTAGAAGCGCGCCAGCTGCACCGCGCCACGCGTATTGAGGAAACCCGCTCCCTGGGTCAGCGCGTCATACCCGTAGTTCTGCGCCGTGTACTGAATGATGGCTTTGACGAGATTCGGCGTCAGTTTCGGGTTCGCCTGGATCATCAGCGCGGCAGTCCCGGCGACGATTGGCGAGGCCATGCTGGTGCCGGTCAGGCTCAGATACGGCTTGTACGCCGTCTGCACCGAACCGTTCAGCAGGTACGCGGCTTTGGTCGTGTACATCAGGCTGCCCTGAGCGGCCAGCGACACGATCCCGGTGCCCGGCGCGACGACGTCAGGCTTCGCTTCGTAGTCCACAGCCGCGGGACCACGGGAGCTGTAAGGCGCCATCACGTCGTCCACGCGGGTCACAGTCCCCTCGTGGCTGTACGCGCCAACGGTCAGCACCCAGGGCGCGTTGCCCGGAGCGGTGATGGCGCCGTACTGCAGTCTTCCCGCGGCATTCTTTCCAAGGTTGCCTGCGGCCGTGACGACGACTACGCCCTGATCAACCACGCGCTTGGCGGCCAGCGTCAGCGGATCCGTTTTGTAAGACTCCGTGACCCTCGCGCCGACCGACAGGTTGACGACGCGCAGGTTGTACGCCGACTTGTTCTCGACGACCCAGTCCAGCGCGGCAATCACGTTGCTGATGTAACCGCCACCGTGATCGTCGAGCACCTTGAGGCTCACGAGGTGAGCCGCGGGCGCGATGCCGGCACGTGCCCCGCGGGTGTCGTAGCCGTTGCCTGCGACGATGCCAGCCACGTGCGTGCCGTGACCGTTGTCGTCGTACGCGGCGCTGCGGCCGTTGACGAAGTCGACGAACTTCGCCACGCGCTGCCCGCCAACTACGCGGACCGACGGGTTCGAGCCGTTGTAAGTCAGGTCGTCGTGCCATGCGGTGATGCCGGAGTCGATGACCGCGACTCCGACGCCGGCGCCGTCGTAGCCCAGATCTTCCTGGACTGCGCGGGCACCGACCGCCACGGCTGCGCGGTTCAACTCGCCGCCGGTCGGGCGATCCCAGTGGATGCTTGCGACCGCGGGAGAGTCCGCGAGCTTGCGAAGCTGATTGTTGGTCAGCTCCACGACCTGGCCGTTGATCAGGTTCAGACGGCGTCCGAGCTTGCCGCCCACCCTCTTATAATCAGCGGACGCATCAAAGCCCGACTTCAGCGTCACGATCACGCGCGAGGTGCCAGAGCCACCTTTCGCAGCGCGATCGTTCAGCGTTCGATCGAGCTTGGGATGGTCCCCCGGCCTGGCGGCCGCAGGGGCCGTTGCGCCGAGCAGGCAGACCAGCGTTACCGCTGTGCCTGCCAGGAATTTACGCCACATGAGTCACCTGATTAAGCCCTCTGCCAGCAATACTCATCGCACCGTGATTAGTGGATGATGGATCCCCAGACCGCTTTGGCCTGGCGCCAATCTTCCCGAACCATCGACCAGAGCGCCTGGTCGTAGTACTCGCCGTTGCGCTGGAAACTCTTGCGCAACACCCCCTCCTTCACCGCGCCGATTTTTGCGAGCGCTCCGTTGCCTCGCCCATTCACCACCGCCGCACGCGCTTCGAGGCGATGCACGCCGACGGTTTCGAACACGAACTCCGCCGCAAGCCTGGCTGCATCCATGAACACGCCTGTCCCCCAGAACGGCGATCCGATTGCGAATCCCCACTCCGCCGTCCCAAACCCCGGTTCCAGCTGCCGCACCTGGAAGATCCCGATCGCCGTGTCGAGCCCCTGCGGCACCACCGCGAAGCAGACGTAACGTCCAGCGGCGCGCTCGCCGTGCGTCCACTGAATGAAGCGCTCGAACCCGTCGGCGGTCGTCGGTGGCGGCGAAATGAACCGCGACACCTCCTCCGTCGTCAGAAGATCGCAGAGCGACGGCGCATCGGAAAGACGCAGCTCTCGAAGCGTGACGCCGCCACCTTCGATCACGGGAAGCGCTTTCCTCCAGTCAGTGGTCGTGACCGGCTCCGCCATAGTTGTGGTCGTTGTCGCCATGACGCTGGTGTCGTGAGCAGGAAGGCGCATGATTTACCGCCCTCCCTTCGCAGTCTTGAGCGTGCCCCAGACGATGTTGTCGAGATCCGTGCGGAGCGTGCCCCACACGATGTTGTCGGTATCGAGGCCGCGCAGCGTGCCCCACACTATGTTGTCCACGTCGGTGGCGCCGAGGACCGACGTGCCCCACACGACGTTGTCGAAGTCGCCGCCGCGCAGCGTGCCCCACACGATGTTGTCCGCATCGCGCAGCGTGCCCCAGACGATGTTGTCGAGATCGAGTCGCAGGGTGCCCCACACGATGTTGTCCAGGTCGCCGCCGCGCAGCGTGCCCCACACGATGTTCTCGTTGTCGACGCGGACGCCAACCAAGCTGTCGCCCCACACCACGTGCGACGCCCAGACGACGTTCGTGCCCCACACGATGTTGTCGAACTCGGTCAGCGTGCCCCAGACGATGTTGTCGAGATCCGCGCGGAGCGTGCCCCACACGATGTTCTCGCCGAAGATCGCCGAGTTCGTCGTGATGACGGTCGAGTTCGACACGAGCTCGCTGCCCCAGATCAATTCCTGCGACCACGGTTCCAGCTGGCCGCCGATGAACGTCCACGGCGTGAAGAACCGGGCCCACCGCTGATTGCGCGGCGCTCGCGGATCGATCGCCTCGGCGAGATGCACGGCGCCGAGCGGATTGAGCTCTCCGGTGCCCTGTGAGAGCGAGTCCACTTCATCGAGGCCGTTCTTCGCCAGCACCGGAAGCGCGCTGTACTGCAGCATCGCCTTCACGGCGTTAGGCGTCGGATACCCGCCCGGATGCGCCACGCGGTTCGCTTCGATGACCAGTGACGCCACGCCGGTCGCGACCGCCGTCGCCATGCTGGTGCCGCTCAGGATGGCGAATCGCTTGCCGTTCTTGGTCACGGCCAACTGTGGATACAGGCTGAGCAGCGCGCTCGAACGCGCCGCGTCGGACGTGAGTCCCACGCCAGGTGCCACTACGTCAGGCTTGGCGAAGCCGTCGTACCAGGTAGGACCGCGAGAGCTGAACCACGCGATGCGGTCATCGTCGTGGAAGGCGGAGTTCTTGTTGTCGACCGCGCCAACCGTGATGGCCGACGGCGCGTTGCCGGGAGACAGGATTCCCGCGTAGCCGGTGCTGCCGGTGTTGTCCGTGCCGAAGTTGCCCGCGGCAACCACGACGACGAGACCAGCACGCACTGCGCGCTCGACCGCAAGAACCAGCGGATCCGTGGCCGCCGATTCGAGAATCGGATGACCGAGCGAGAGGTTGATGACGTCGATCCCCTTGGTGTGACGGTTCGCGATTGCGAAATCAATCGCGCGCAGCACGTCGGATGACCGGCCGCGCCCCTGTGCATCGAGCACCTTCAGGCCGAAAAGTCGAACGCCCGGAGCCAGGCCGCGGAAGTCACCTCCGGAGAGCTGGCCGCTGCTCGCAATGAGGCCGGCCACGTGAGTGCCGTGGCCGTAGTCGTCGTACGCGGCAACAGGTGCGCTCTTGCCTTCCGTGAAGTCCCAGAAACCTGAAATCGCGCCCGCAAGGTCCTTGTTCGGATCGATACCGGAGTCGATGACGGCGACCCCGATGCCCGCGCCGGTGTATGCCACGCGATCGACACCGAGCGCCTCGCGCAGTGAAGCGGGCAGCGCGCGCCCGCTCTGGAACAACTGGAAACCGCTGCGGCCGTTCTTGCGCGCCCCCGATGTCTTGGTCGTCTTGACGGCGTCGACGCCAGTGACGGACACCTCGCTGTCCGATGACACGACCGATGCGGCCGGGTCGGCGGCCAGCGCGCCGAGATCCTCACCATGGACCACCACGGTCAGCGCATTAAGAGAAGGATGCTCCGCTTCCACCACGTCGCCGTGAGCGAGGAGCGCCTTCTTGAGCGCCGCACGATCGGCGGCCGAATGAGTCTGGATGATCACGCGCTGAGGGACGGGGGACTTCGAATCGACGGCCTGCCGGAGCACGCGATCGAACTTCGAGTAGCGGCCGGACGGCCGGCCGGCGGCCTGTGCCGACACCGGCAGCAGGGAGATGGCGGCAAGCGCCAGAACGAGTCGGGGAGCAGAAAGACGGTCTTTCATCGCAAAGCCGGCAGAGCAATAGAAGGGCCAGAACGGCAGGGCTTCCATGATGAGTCGGTAAGCGACTGATATGTAGAGACTTACACATCTAGGTCAAACGCAACAATCGGCGTGCGGGATGGGCGGATTGTGCCGAAACGGAACAACAGATCCGTGATCAAAAAATGATCTGGAGACTAAGTGATGACTCGAAAGATGTTGCGGCTTTTTGTTCCATCGTGAGACAGAAGTGCACGTCTGGAACAAAGGGATCGTTACTGATGAACAACCTGTAAGATGTTGTGCAGATGAGACTTAAGTGTCGCTGTCGGGCCAGAGGAGGGGATCGCGGCTGGGGGCAGCAAGCTGCATCGTCAGGACTGCCAGAACGATCGCGCCCGCCGGTGCCAGGAGCCACGGCGCATCGGCCCCCCCTCGTGCCGCTCCGGCCTCCTGCAGCATCGCGCCCCAACTTGGTGTCGGTGGCGCAAATCCCAGCCCCACGTACGACAGCGTGGCTTCGGCCATGACGAACGCCGGCACCAAGACGCACGCCTGCACGGCGAGAAAGCCCAACGACGCGGGCAGCAGGTGCCGGCCGATGACGCGGATTGGCCCGGCGCCCACTGCTCTGGCAGCCTCTGCGTACTCTTGCGTACGTTCGACAAGGAAGATTCCACGCACACCGCGCGCGGCAGCCGGCCAACCCACGAGACCAAGGACGAGTACCAACGCGGCGAACACCTGTGTGGCCGTGAGGACCAGCGGCAGCGCTCCGCGAAGCGCGAGCACGACGTAGATCCCGGGCAGGACGAGCACGAGATCGGCAAGCCGCATCAATACCGAGTCGGGCCATCCCCCCGCGTAGCCCGCAAGCGCTCCGGTCAGGGCACCAACGGTCAGCGCGATGGCGGCCGCGAGGAGCGCAATGCCAAGTGAAAGCCGTGCGCCAAGCACCACTCGCGAAAACACGTCACGGCCGAGGGCGTCGCTGCCGAGGGGAAACCACGGCTCCGCGTCGTCACCGCGAACACGCGACCCCGAGAACCAGCGCAGAGGAATCATTCGTGTGCGGTCCTCCTCGTAGCGGCGTTCGAGCCGATCCACGAGACGCAGGGGATAGATGAATGGCGCGTGCAGTTCGCCCCGGTCATCGAATACGTGCGGGCGCATCGGCGGTGCGTAGGGATGCGTCGAAAATTGGCGACCCGGATCGTACGGCGCGACCCACGGCGCAAAGAGGACGAGAAGGGCCAGCATAGCTGACAGTGTGAGTCCGGCTCGCTGTCGCGTGGTCATGCGACGCGCTCCGTTTCGATGCGAGGGTCAACAGCCGCGTGGAGGACGTCGGCGATGAGCACGCCCGCGGCGAGGAACAGCGCGCCGGCAGCTGCGCATCCGGCGACCAGGTACGTGTCGCGCGTCAGCAGCGCCTGCCGCATCAAATCCCCCAGCCCCGGCCAGGACGTCACGATTTCGACGGCAAACGATCCGCTGAACAGCGACCCGATCATCACGCCATAGATCGCGAGGATCGGTCCCAGTGAGAGGCGCCACGCGTGATGCCAGATCACGCGCGATCGAGGAACGCCGCGCGCGAGCGCTGCCATCATGTTCGGCCGCGCGAGCGCGTCGCGCAGCGACTGGGCCTGGAGGCGCTCGAGGGTGGCGGCCAGCGGAAGGGCCAGAGCAAGTGCCGGCACGATCAGCCGTGCTCCCGAGACACTGCCGCTGATCGGTGCGAAGCCGGTGCGTACCGCAATCGTGACCAGCACGATCGACGTGATGAGCGGAGGAACCGAAAGCAGCAGGAGCGAGGCGGCGCGAAGTGTCGAGACGAGAAACCCGCCGCGACGGCTTCCGGTGACGATTCCGCACGGAATGCCAATCGCCGTGGCCAGGACGAGCGCCATCGCCGCAAGCAGCGCGGTGTTGGCCGCACGCTCGCCAACGATCGTGCGCACCGGACGCCGGAATCGAAACGAGTCGCCGAGATCGAGGGTGAGGCTCCGGCGCAGCCACGTGAAGTATTGCTCGGCGAAGGGCCGATCGAGACCGAGCCGCGCCCGCTCGGCGGCACGCACCGCGGGATCCTCGCCGAGCTGGGCCTCGTAATCGCCGGGAGCGATCTGCGCAAGCAGCAGCGACCCCGAGGCGACGACGAAGACCAGCGCGAG
>JBKOZS010000084.1:0-8190 GCA_046726015.1 Acidobacteriota bacterium | reverse complement strand
ATGCGCCCCTTGCGCGCGTGACGCGTGATCTCCTGGATCACTGCCGCGGGCGTGCCGGCCGGGGCGAGCGCGTCCGATGCGGCGATCGGCGGCTTGTTCTTGAGGACTTCGGCGAGCACATCGGCCGTCTGGCGCGTACGCACCAGCGGGCTGGTAATGACTTGATCGAACGTCACGCCCAGCTCCACGAGGCCGCGCGCTTCCTTGCGCAGCTTGGCGATGCCGCTGCTGGTGAGCGGCCGCTTGGAATCATCAGGCCAGTCTTCGCCGCGGTCCTCCGCGATCCCGTGTCGAACGAGATAGAGTTCGAGCGCCATCAGCCGCGGCTCCCTGCCGTTCCTCGCCGCGCGGCCAGCTGCATCTTCGCGGCCTGCGCCCGGCGTGGCGCGGTGAGCCGCACCGCCACCTGTCGTCGCGCCGTCTCGAGCGCGTCGCGCAACAGTGGCAGCATCGCGATGTAGCGGCCGTGCAGGTGGCGGCACTCGTCTTCGATACGGCGGCCGAGCACGGAGAGACCAACGTCCGGTGTCTCGCGCTGCGCGGTCCGCGGGGCCGCCGCAACCGCCGCGACATGATGCTGCAGTACCTGAAGATCGTGCAGCCTCCCGAGCGCATCCTGCACGCGCTTCAAGGTCCGCACGGTTGCTGCCGCGGGCGCCGCACCGCTCTCGCTCGCGATCTCGACGGCATATCGAAGTTTCTTTGCAGCGATGCGCACCTGGTGCAGCGCCTCGGGAGCGTAGATCTGTCCGGCCTGCTCGATCGCGCGATCGAGCCGGCGCGCGCGCTTCGCGATCCGCGATGCCAGCGCGGCGCGCCAGTTGTGTCCTGGTGTGGGTGCGAGAAGTGCGAGGCGGACCGACGCGAGGCGTTTTGCCAGCTTGTCGGCGTTCACGGTGTCGAGCCGTTCGTGCATCATCGCTCGCCGGCGTTCCCGCTCTTCGATGACATGCGCGCGCACGTCGACCAGCGCAGGGCGCGAAACGCCCGGTTTCTCGCCCATTTCCTCGAGTAATTTCAGCGTAACGTCGAGCTCCCGCACGGTGCCGAGTGCGCGGGTCAGGCGACGGATCTTCCGCCGCGCCTTCCCTCGCCGGCTCCCATCAAGACCATCCGTCAGGACCGGCACGGCCTCGCGCAGTCTTCGCGAGGCCACGCGCGCCTGGTGCACACCAACATCATCACCCGAAATGGCCCGCGGCAAATGGCGGAACAATGCACGGGCACGGCGCTCCAGGAGGCGGACCAGGTTGGGTGAACGGTTCATGGTAGGATGGCGGCCGGCTCGACGGAAAGTCAGTATATAACGCACGTGTAACAAGCAAGGAGTTCGCCGGCCCGGCCGTTTCGTCCCGCCTCATGCGCATCGCAGCAATCGACATAGGCACGAATTCGATTCATATGATCGTGGTACAGGTTCGCCCGGACCTCTCCTTCGAAGTTATTGATCGGGAAAAGGAAATGGTCCGTCTCGGCGCCGGCGGCCTTGACGGCCGGAGCCTGACCCCGACGGCCATCACGGCGGGCATCCAGACCCTCGCGAAATTCAAGCGCCTGGCAGACTCTCACAAGGTCGACGAGATTGTGGCCTCGGCGACCTCTGCCACCCGCGAAGCCGACAACGGTGGGGATTTCATTGCGGAGGTAGAACGCGAAACCGGCATCCGCATTCGCGTCATCCCGGGCACCGAAGAAGCACGTCTGATCCATCTGGCGGCAGGCTATGGAGTCGACATCGGCGGCACGCCCGCGGTCGTCATCGACATTGGCGGCGGCAGTGTCGAAATCACGCTTGGATCCGCAACGCATCTCACGCAAGCGCAGAGTTTCAAGCTCGGCGTGATTCGACTGACGGAGCGGTTCGTAAAGTCCGACCCGCTCTCCGATCGCGACGAGCGGCGACTCGTGAAACACATCAACAAGGAGCTCGGGGGGTACGTCGACAACATCGCAGGACGAAAGTTCGAGCGCGTGATCGGCACGTCCGGCACGATCCTGAGCCTTGGCGCACTCGCGCTGAACGACGAGGAGGGCACCAACCCCGAAGAGCTTCGCAACCGGCGCGTGGCGGCGAAGACGATCCACAGGATTCGCAAGCGCCTGAGCGGTATTGATCTTGAAGCTCGTCTTCACATGCCAGGGCTGGATCCACGACGCGCAGACATTGCGGTTGCCGGATCGATCCTCCTCGATACGATCCTTCGCCGCCTCAACACAGCACAGCTCACGCTCTGCGATCTGGCGCTTCGCGAAGGCCTGGTCCTCGACTACATCCACCGCAACACGTCCCGCATCCGCAAGGTCGAGCGTTATCCCGACGTTCGGCGAAGGAGCATCGTGGAACTGGGCGAGCGGTGCCGATATTGGTCGGAGCACGCGCAACAGGTCGCGCGCGTGGCGTTGGCGCTGTTCGACCAGACGCGCGCCGTGCACAAGCTCGGTGACCGGGAGCGCGAGTGGCTGGAGTATGGCGCCTTGCTCCACGACGTTGGCGTCCACATCAGCTACGAAAAACATCACCGGCACTCGTATTACCTGATCAAGAACGGTGATCTTCGCGGATTCGATCCTGCGGAAATCGAGATCATTGCGCTCATCGCGCGATACCATCGTCAAGCGCCGCCGAAGAAGTCGCACGATGGATATGGCGAGTTGAAAGGCGCGCAGCGCCGCACGGTGCGCGCGCTCTCGGCGATGGTCCGCCTCGCCGAAGGCCTCGACAGAAGCCACTCGCAGGCGGTCTCGGGCGTCGACGTATTCCCTCGCGGCGATGGTTACCTTGTGCGGCTGCGCGCCGCGGGCGACGCGGAACTGGAGTTATGGGCGGCGGTTCGCCACGCGGCGCCGCTCGAAAAGATGCTCGGACGCCCGATCCGTTTCGAAGTATCGGGCCGCGAGCACAAGGAACGCACATCGAATGCTGAACAACCTGACGACGTCGCACGAGTATCCAGGAAAGCTGTTCGTCGTGGAAGGCATCGACGGGTCGGGAAAAACGACGCAGCTCGCCCTGCTGGCGAAGTGGCTTAGCGCGGCCGGTCACCCGGTCTTCATGACGGAATGGAATTCGTCGGCGCTCGTGAAGGCAGCGACGAAGGCCGGCAAGAAAAAGAATGCGCTGACGCCGATGACGTTCAGCCTGCTCCACGCGACCGACTTCGCGGACCGGCTGCTCTATAACATCATCCCACCTCTGAAGGCGGGCATGATCGTGCTCGCCGATCGCTACTCGTATACAGCGTTTGCGCGCGATGCCGCGCGCGGTGTCGATCGCCGCTGGGTGCGCGAGTTGTACAGCTTTGCCGTCAAGCCCGATCTCTCGGTCTACTTCCGCGTACCGATTGACGTGTCTGTCGATCGGCTGCTCGCGCGCCGCGTGAAGCTGAAATTCTATGAAGCGGGTCTCGACATGGGCTGGAGCACGAACGCCGTCGAAAGCTTTCGCATGTTCCAGGGCAAGGTGCTGGACGAGTACGACCGTCTCGTCGACGAGTACGGTCTCAGCGTCGTGAACGCGATCGGCAGCATCACCGATCAACAACGGGTTTTCCGCAAGCTCGTATCGCAGCACCTGGAGATCGAGAATCATGAACAGCTCGACGAGTCCGCCTGAGCCGGCCGAGTCCGGAAAGCCGGGTCACTATTACAGCTACGCCATTCCTTACCTGTCGATCGACAACTATCCGGGAAAGTTGATCGCGATCGAAGGAACGGACGGCGTCGGACGATCGACACAGATTCGCCTGCTGCGTGAGTGGCTCGAGGTGCAGGGCTACGGCGTGATCGAAACCGGCTGGACGCGATCGGAACTGATGCAGCCAACGATCGAAGTCGCCAAAGGGAGCAACACGCTGAACAAGCTGACGTTCGTGCTCCTGTACGCCACCGACTTCGCGGACCGGCTCGAAAAGGAAATCATCCCGGCGCTGAAAGCGGGCTTCATCGTCCTGTCGGACCGCTACATCTTCACGGCGCTCGCGCGCGCCGGCGTACGCGGCGTCGACCGCGCGTGGGTCAGGAATCTCTACGGATTCGGCATTGCGCCCCACCTGGTCTTTTACCTGCGCATCGACGAAAAGACGCTCATCCGGCGGGTGCTCCAGTCGCGCGGGATGGATTACTGGGAATCGGGCATGGATCTGAAGCTCGGCGACGATATCTACGAAAGCTTCCGCGCGTATCAGCGCGCGCTGCTGAAGGAATACGCCTCGATGGCCGACGAGTTCGGATTTCGCGTGCTGGACGCGAAGCGCAAGGTCGAGGTCATCCAGGAGGAGTTGCAGCGACAGATCGCCGCGTTCCTTGCCGAGTCCGAGGTCCCTGCCGCGGCCGCCGTCCGGGCCGAGTATCCCGGGGTTCCCTCGGTTTAGTGCCCAACACCCGTGCGAAACAGTTGAAATACCGGCATTGAGCAATGATTGTTACACGCCGGTTACATCACGGTAACGGGTGTGAAACGACTCGCCAATAGCATTGAGCCATGGCTGCCCCTGCCGTCTCTTCCGAGCGCCCGGCGATTGTGACCGACGTGAGGTCGGCGCTCGGCGCGCGTCCCGGCGCAACACCTGACGACCAGACGCGCATCGGCAGCGCCAACTCAACCGATAAGATCGTTGTCAAAGACCTGAACTTCTTCTACGGCCTGAAGCGGGCGCTCGAGAACATCAACGTCACGATCCCCGCCAACCGCGTTACGGCTTTCATCGGTCCCTCCGGATGCGGCAAGAGCACCTTCCTGCGCACGCTGAACCGGATGAACGACATCATCGCGGGCTCACGTGTCGAGGGAGAAGTCCGGATCGACGGACGGGACATTTACGACCGCGGCACTGACGTCGTGGCGCTCCGTCGCCGCGTCGGGATGGTGTTCCAGAAGTCGAACCCGTTCCCGAAATCAATTTACGAGAACGTCGCCTACGGCCTTCGCCTGAACGGCATGGCGCGGAGCCGTTCAGAGCTGAACGGCCGCATCGAGCAGAGTCTCCAGGCCGCGGCGATCTGGGACGAAGTGAAAGATCGGCTCCACGAATCGGCGCTGGCGTTGTCCGGCGGTCAGCAGCAGCGGCTGTGCATCGCGCGCGCGCTGGCCATCGAGCCCGAAGTGCTGCTGATGGACGAACCGGCCTCGGCGCTCGATCCGATCGCGACGCAGCGTATCGAGGAGCTGATTTACCAGCTGAAAGCGAACTACACGATTGCCATCGTCACGCACAACATGCAGCAGGCGGCGCGGGTATCGGATAACACCGCGTTCTTCTGGCTCGGACGTCTCGTCGAATTCGGTCCGACCGACCGAATCTTCACGAACCCAACCGAGAAGCTGACCGAAGATTACGTGACGGGAAGATTTGGATAATCGAAAAGAGCGAAGGCGTCCTTCGACATGCCATCATCCGTTCCGCATTTCCAGGAAGAGCTCGAACAACTCAAGGCACGGCTGCTCGAGATGGGCGGCCTGGCCGAGGATCGCGTGCGTTCGGCGGTGAAGGCACTGGTCGACCGCGATGCGGCGATGGTGGACGCGGTGCTGGGCGGCGACACTCCCATCAACCAGCTTCATATCGAGATCGACGGACGCTGCTTCAGGATGCTGGCGCTGCATCAGCCGATGGCCGTCGATCTGCGCGCCATCATGTCCGCCGTGAAGATCAACACGGATCTCGAGCGCGTGGGCGATCTGGCGATCAACATCGCGGAAGCGGTGCTCCGCTACCTGCGGCATCCCCCGGTCAAGGAACTCATCGACATTCCGCGGATGGCGGACATCGCCCAGGGCATGCTGCGTGATGCGCTGGACGCATACGTGCGCCGCGATACCGCGCTCGCGCAGGCGGTCCTGGACGAGGACGACACGCTCGATGCGCTCAAGACGCAGGTCTTCCGCGAGCTCCTGACCTACATGCTCGAGGATGCGCAGACGATCGAACCGGCGCTCGATCTCATCCTCATTTCCCGGCATCTCGAGCGCATCGGCGACCACGCCACGAACATCGCGGAAGACGTCATCTTCATGGTCTCCGCGCGCGACGTCCGCCATCACGCCAGCGATCTCCGGTGACGTGCTGATCCGCTGAGCGCGTCGACCACGGGGCGCGACATCGTGCGCCCTGAAAAACTCAGAAAATCAGTAGATCCGATAGAATAGTAGGGTTGCGCACACCGGAACCTTTGTGCGTGTATTGTCGGCAGCGGCCCATCGACGAGGCATGGCGGCCGTTCTGCAGCGAACGCTGCAAGATGGCGGACCTGGGTCGATGGCTCGGCGGCGAATACCGCGTGCCGGCGGAGACGCCGTCGGCGCCCAGCGCGGACGAGGACGAGGAGTAGCGCCCCTCTGTTTATGGCCGATACGCTCACCATTACCGACAACCGCACCGGCAGGAAGTACGAGATTCCCATCCAGGACGGCACCATCCGCGCGACCGATCTCCGCCAGATCAAGGTGACGCCGGACGAGTTCGGGATGATGACGTACGACCCGGCATTCATGAACACGGCCGCGTGTCGCAGCCGCATCACCTACATCGACGGCGACAAAGGCGTGCTCCTCTACCGCGGCTACCCGATCGAGCAGCTCGCCGAGCACAGTGACTTTCTCGAAACCGCGTACCTGATTCTCTTTGGCGAGCTGCCAACCGACGCGCAGCACGAGCGCTGGACCCGCGACATCACGCAGCACACGATGCTGCACACCAACATCTCGAAGCTGATGGAAGGGTTTCAGTACGACGCCCATCCGATGGGGATGTTTCTCGCGACGGTCGGCGCGCTCTCCACCTTCTATGTCGACGCCAAGGAGATCTTCTCCGCCGAGTCGCGCCGTCTGCAAACGATCCGCCTCATTGCCAAGGTCCCGACGATCGCGGCGTACGCGTACCGCCACTCCATCGGCCGGCCGTACAACCTGCCGGACAACGATCTCAGCTACGCCGGCAACTTCCTGAACATGCTCTTCAGGATGACCGAGACGAAGTACAAGGTGAACCCGGTGCTCGAGCGCGCGCTCGACGTGCTGTTCATCCTCCACGCCGACCACGAGCAGAACTGCAGCACGAGCACGATGCGCAACATCGGCAGCTCGCAGGCCGATCCGTATTCGTCGCTCGCCGGCGCCGCCGCCGCCCTCTATGGCCCGCTGCACGGCGGCGCCAACGAGGCGGTGCTGCGCATGCTCACCGAGATCGGATCGATCAAGAACGTCCCCGCGTTCATCAAGCGCGTCAAGGGCGGCGACGGACGGCTCATGGGCTTCGGCCACCGCGTCTACAAGTCTTACGACCCGCGCGCCACGATCATCAAGCGGATCGCCGATCTCGTCTTCGACGTCACCGGCAAGAACCCGCTGCTCGAGATCGCGCTGGAGCTCGAGCGGATCGCGCTCGAGGACGACTACTTCGTGACGCGGAAGCTGTATCCCAACGTCGACTTCTACTCCGGCCTGATCTACCAGGCCATGGGCTTCCCGGTGGACATGTTCCCCGTGCTCTTCGCCATCCCCCGCACTGCCGGCTGGATCGCGCAGTGGGAGGAGATGCTGAACGATCCGGATCAGAAAATCGCGCCGCCACGGCAGATCTATATCGGACCGGCGAAGCGCGATTACGTTTCACGCGACAAGCGGCGGTGAGACCGCGCCGGGTTCGGGAGAGTCCCATCGTGAATGCATCGGCCGTGCAACAATTCCTCTGCGCCGGCGGCATCCTGCTCGCGGCCGTCGCATGCGCGTCGGCGCAGCCGCCGGCCACACCGCCGTTCGACGGCAAGCTCGCCCTCGAACACGCCCGTCAGCTCGTGGCCATCGGTCCGCGTGTCGCGGGAACGCCGGGCGCGAAGCAGGCCCGCGACTACATCGCGAAGCAGATGTCGCCCTTGGGTCTGAAGGTCCAGGAGCAGACCTTCGAGGCGGCGACGCCGCTCGGTCTGGCGACGATGGTCAATCTCCGCGTGACCGTGCCAGGGACCGCGGCGTCGGGGCGCCTAATCGTCGCCGGCCATTACGACACCAAGCGCTTCACGGAGTTCACGTTCGTCGGCGCCAACGACGGCGGGTCGAGCGCGGCCTTTCTGATCGAGCTCGCCCGCGTGCTCGCCGCCCGCAAGAACCCCTTCCCCATCGAACTGCTGTTCCTCGACGGCGAAGAGGCCGTCGTCGAATGGACGAACAACGACCATACCTACGGCAGCCGCTAC